>NZ_MQVK01000022.1:0-167231 GCF_002002385.1 Vibrio sp. SALL6 | reverse complement strand
TCAGCAGTTTGTGCAATAGAAATACCGTCGTTCGCGTTGCGAACAGCCACATCCAGGCCACGGCTTTGTACGTTCAAACGGTTCGAGATTTGTAGACCCGCAGCGTCATCTTTTGCGCTGTTGATTTTGAAACCCGAAGACAAACGCTCCATTGAGGTTTGTTGTGCTGAGTTTGCGTTGTTTAGGTAACGCTGAGCGGTCATCGCTGATACGTTAGTGTTTACATTCACTGCCATGGTGATTTCTCCAATTGATTTTCCGATGTAGCGGTTTCCGACGTCTCGGAAAACCAAGTAGTTCTCTCAAAGTTACTTCTATTAACGACACCAAATTCAGAAGCTTTAGAAAAAAATTTAAAAAAATAACATTGCGAGATTTGGCTAAAAAAATTGAAGAAAAGTCAGGAAAAGTGCTCAAGTTTCTACAAATTGAGCCGAGAGGGCTAAATTGTACAGAAAAGCATCAAAAATAAGAGATGAGGAAATGAATAGAGAACATAAAAGAAGGAAAATGCAGAAAAGAAAAAGCCCCTTTTCCTTTGAGAGAACTGGGGCTAGGTTGGTCGCCAGAGCCTATGTGGAGATCAAGAGAAATGAACACATTTCCGGCATACCGGGTGCAACTCTACATTGAAAATGATTGGCAGGTGAGAGATGAGAGAGCCATTCATTCTATTATAAAGTTGCTTGCCAAAAGCCCGCATTCCCATCCACGTCTGAATGTATTGAATACAGGCTAGAGGATACCAATCGTAGTAAATAACTGCTCACACTAGCTTGCTCAAATGCTCGATAACTATGTTAAAGTTTTTGACTGTAGAATGACTACTTATCGAAAAACTTTTCCTCGTTCTCAAGCATTGAATCTACGCTATTTCTGAACTTTTATTCACTGTAATTGGTATAAACTACTGCAATAGTGACATTGCAGAGTTTGGCAACTGTTTCGCTTGAGCAAGAATCGAAGTACCTGCTTGTTGCAAAATTTGTGCTTTGGTCATTTGCGTTGTTTCTTTCGCAAAGTCCGTGTCTTTAATTCGGCTGTTCGACGCGTCAACGTTTTCTTGGATATTTGCCAAGTTGTTGATGCTGTGGCTCAGACGGTTTTGTTTCGCACCAAGATCCGCACGTTGTGAATCCACGTATTTCAGTGCAGAGTCCAGTACAGAAATCGCGTTCTGAGAGCCTTGAACCGTTGTCATATCAATATCTTGTACTGATGTTCTTACTGGCTCATCGCTTAGGCCTAGCTCAGAAGCAAGACCACCAGAGATCGAGATGTCACCCTGAACGTTTGGATGAGCAACAAAAATTTGCAGCTTGCCATCTTCGCTTACAGACGCGTTGATCATGTCTGATTGACCATTGATGTACGTTGCTAGCTCTTCGATGTCATCACCCGCTTTCGCGTTGATATTTATTTCTAGATCATCAACATTACCATCTTCGTCTTCACCCATGCCAGGAAGCGTGATTTTTAGATCGGCTTTAGTTGGATCAACACCCCAATCTTTACCTTTTCCTACTTCAGAGAAGAATGTCACACCGCCCATACGAGTGTCATCTGCACGAATACTGGTTAGACCCATGATCATCGCTTCACCAGAGCTCGCACCGATTTGGAATGCCGCTTCACCGAATGAGCCGTTCAATAGACGACGGCCACCGAATGATGTGGTTTCTGCGATACGGTTCAGTTCGTCAACCAACGCCATTGATTCTTCGTTGATTGCCTGACGCTCAGCTGGAGAGTTAGTACCGTTTGATGACTGGATAGCCAAGTCACGCATACGCTGCATCACTGACGTTGCTTCGTTCATCGCACCTTCAGCCGTTTGAGCGATAGAGATACCATCGTTCGCGTTACGCATTGCCACATCAAGACCACGAGACTGTGCCGTTAGACGGTTGGAGATCTGTAGACCTGCTGCATCGTCTTTTGCACTGTTAATTTTGTGACCTGATGATAGACGCTCCATCGAGGTATTCAGCTCGTTGGTCGCTTTATTTAAGTAACGCTGCGCGGTCATCGCGGAGACGTTAGTACTAACTGTTACAGCCATTTTGCTCTCCTTTTGAGTTCGCAAGCTTTTGCGAAGCGGCCAGCTTTACTCTCATTTGGATAAGCACTGACCGTAAAAATTACTTGCTAAATCTGCCTTTAACGCAGGGTTTAGAATCTCGAAATCTGTTCTGACATTATTCAATACAATTTGTGTGCCAACTTATTTAAGATATCGATTCCAAATTAAAATAGATAAATAAACAATAAGTTAGATAACACACTCGCTGTTTTCGACCTCTTTCTCTATGAGATGAAGATATTTTCACACCAAGAGAAGCTTGCCGCTCACATTGCCACCGGTGCCTTTGCCGCATTCGGTAAAAACATGCCGCTCACTCACCTCAGCTAAACGACTTTTGATATTTCTCGCACTTAAGGCTTGGCACATAAGGCATCAAAATCTCTCGTTGTCGTTATTCGCCGCTGGCCGTCAAATCATTAAATGTAGTTAAACAATGTCAGGTCTTTTGTTTTGCCAAAAGCTTGTTGCGAGGCCTGCAATGCACGCGAGTTCTCACTGAACTCGATCACGGCTTTGGAGTAATCCAAATCCTCAAAATTGCTCTTTGCTTTTGCCAAAGACAAGTTAAAGTCTTCGTGGTTTTGCTCTTGAATATCGAGCGTGCTCAGCCTTGCACCCACGTCGGTTCGAGCTTTGTTCAAATGGATGAACGCGGCTTGAAATTCCTCTGTCATTTGGTGCAACTTCGCGGTCGCTGATGTATCGGAGACGGATTTATCCGACCAAGACATCGCTTCCTTAAAGGTATCGAAAATACTGAAGGACTCACGCTTTTCGATGCCGATGCTGTCTCCAGGGGTAATTTGCCCTTTCACATGCACTTTAAGTCCTTTGTACTCGATGCCTTTTTCTGGCGAAAATTCGTCAGCGTCCACCACTTTGCCGTTTCGCTCCAATTGGTAGCCAAACTTGCCGTTATTCATATCGACAAACGTCACGCGATAAGAAGCGGTGTCCTTCGCATCCACATTGGTTGCTTTGCTTAGCAGTAAGTCAGAGCCGCTTTGTAAATCGTAATTAGGCTGGTAATCACCAAACGGGTTTGGGATTTCCATGAACAGTTTGCTACCAGGATCGTTCATCGGCATATCCAGCATGCTGGACACTTTCATTTTGCGTTGGTAATCATCACCAGCGTATTGCACGCTGCCATCTTTATCACGATAAAATGGCTGGCTTTTCGGCTTTGTCCCCGCAAACACGTAGTTGCCCGATTCATCTTGCGCATTCACTAAGTTAAGGAAGTTATTTGCAATTTCTTCCAACTCACGCTTTTTCGCTTGTCGGTCTTCGGCAGAGAACGCACCGTTGATCATTTCCATAGTGAGACGTTTCGATTCATCAGCGAAGCTTTCTGCGTTCGCGATGTTCACTTCGTGGTTTTCTAAACGGTTACGCACCAACACAATCGAGCTTAAATATTGCTTTAACTGCTCTTGCTGCTGGCCAATATTCTGAATGTAATGCGCAGCCAGCGGATCATCACTTGGTTTAAGCAGCTTCTTACCTGAAGCAAGTTGCTCTTGGTTGTGATGGATCTTGTTCTCTTGGCGACGCAAGTCATTTTGTACGGACTGATAGTTATGGAAACTAGAAATTCGGGTTAACACTTATCTCTTCTCCTTACCTCAGTTGCAAAATGGTGTTGAAGGTGTCATTTGCCGCCTGCATCACGCGTGATGAAGCCATGTAAGCTTGTTGAAACTTCATCATGTTGGCGGCCTCTTCATCGAGGTTTACACCCGCAATCGATGCTACACGTTCTTGTGCGGCTTCATGCTCTAAACGCGCAACCGATGCTAAGCGGTTAGCCGTTGCCGATTTCAAACCCACTTCAGTATTAAGATTGTGGTAAACGTCAATCAAGGTGCTCGATTTACCATCCATCATTTTGTTGGTTTGTAATTGCTGCATCTTTCTCAAGTTGCCGTTACCACCTTCTGACGGCACCAAGTTGGCCGTAAATTTGTCGTTCAGCAGTGCGCCTTCTGTCAGTTCAAAGATGGTTGCATCGCCATTTTTGTATAGCGGATGACTTTTCGGCACTGAGATTTCAATCAGCAGATCATCTTTGTCTAACGGATAAGAGTATTTATCGGACAGTAAGTTACCTTTGTTATCGGTAATCTTTAGCCACGCTTTGTCGTGCTTTTCATCGGGTGGCTGAACCGTTACTTCAAACTCTTTTACATCACCCGCTTCACGAATATTGAATTTCGCACTGCCTTGAGCAAACGTCGTAGACGCTTCATAACTTTGTGCGGCAATGGATTTAGCGTCGTTGGTTTCCATCTTGATGATGGCAGCACCACTGCGAGTAGGACGCAGCAGCACTCGTTCGCCAGCGGCAAGGCCTTCGCCGATTTGCACTCTCATGCCATCCAATACGAAGGCAGAATCCGACTGGTCTATATCTATCTGAACTTGCTCACCTTTCGGTGTTGTCACGCTATAGCGATCACCGTCGAAGCGCAGCGCATATTCGCCACCTTTCAACGCCGAAATATCATCGACATAAACGGCAACGTCCGCTTTCGAGTTTGGTGCGGTAAACACTCGTGATTTAGCCACCAGCTCAGAATTCACATCGGTGAAAACGTCTTTACCGATTTTGCCGTTGAGATCCAAACCTTGCGATTGCAGTTGGTTGACCTTGTAAGAGAATCCGGTAGCTAAGCGCCCCATTTCATCCAGCAGTTGCGGAATGTGTTTGTCACGCATGTCGAGTAGCGCGCCGATTTTGCCGTCCATGTCGTCGGCCTTAATCGCTTTGATGCCATCGCCTTCGACCATCGCTAGACGTCGTTGGTGCACGTCTGGGTAGCCATCAATCATTTTTAATTGGCTTGCCTCTGTGCCCGACACCAAGGTATGACCATTGCCGATGTGCACGTTGAAACCTTCAGCGTTTTTACGTGGGGTCACGGTGACCTTAGTGTATTCCGACAGCTCGGTAATCAGCTTTTCATGCTGATCCATCAAATCGTTATGTGGACCAGGAGTGCGCATCATCAAACGGTGGATGTCACGAATTTCTAGCGCCAATTGGTTAATGCGCTCAATGCCCATGTCCAATTTTTTATTGGTTACGTCTGACTGCAGTCGCACCGTTTCGTGAAAGTCGTTTAATGTGTCTGAAAAGATTTTTGCCTTTTCCAACACAACTTTACGCGCACCTAAATCGTTTGGTGTGTCAGCCATGGTTTTCACAGCATCAAACCACTCATTGAGGTTTTCTGGGATCTTCTTCGATGCAACAGAGCTCAACATGCTAGAAAGCATGTCTAAGTTATCTTGGGTATCCGTTTTATTCGCATTGCTTGTAGAGGACAGGTTGAGTTCATTAACGGCAAATTGGTCCCACGAGCGGCGAACATTTTCCACATGCACGCCCATGCCGTAGGTCGAACCACCAAACATGCGTGGATCGTTGGTACCCTGAATCACTGACTGACGGCTGTAACCTTCTGTATTAACATTAGAAATGTTATGACCAGTAGTATTTAACTGCCTCTGAGCAGTAAGCACACTTTGAGTACCTACATTCAGAAGATCTGACGCCATACCTGCCCCCAAAAACGAAATAAGATCGGTAAATACCGATCACCTAGACAAGTAAAAGCAAAAGATGTGCCAAGTGGGATTTAGAGTAGTAAATTCAGGTAAAATAAAGGCTTGCACGATGGCAAGCCTTAATGATTCGCGTACGCGGCAACCCCAAAAGGTTACATACTTTCGATTTTCTGCTTCACTTGTAGAACTTTGTCGGCGTAGGTTGGATCCGTCGCATAACCTGCTCGATGAATACCGCGAATAAAGGATTCAGAATCTCCACGTTGCTGCAATGCCGTCTCGTAACGTGGGTTGTCATTTAAGAAACGGACGTAGTCGTTGAAACTATCTTGATAGTTCGAGTAAGAACGAAACGCTGCCGTCTCTTTCACTGGCGTATTGTCATGAAATTCCAATGTTTGCGTGGTGACTTTATCACCTTGCCAGCTTCTGTCTGCTTTGATGTTGAACAAGTTGTTACTGCTACCACGAGCATTTTGCACCACTTTTTGTCCCCAGCCAGTTTCCAGAGCTGCTTGAGCAAGAAGCAATGATGGTTCTACACCCAACGCTTTCGCCGCCTTTTCAGCGTATGGCTTCATGGAGTTCACAAAGGATTCTGGCGAATCAAACTTAGCAGGAGTATGGCTGGTACGGGAAAGTTCGCCGGACTCAATCAAACGCTTTTCAATTTCACGCGCTTTTTTCGGGTCCACGCGACGATATTCTACAGCGCTATTTGCCGCATCGCGCATTGCCGTTTCGCTCTTATCATTGCCTTGGCCAGCCGTCAGCTGTGCCACTATCATATCTGCCAAGCCCATAGAGCCATTTGCGCTCAGTTCACTCGCCATCTGCTCATCAAGCATCTGGCGGTAAAATTTCTCATTTTGGCTATTCATGATATTCGACTCGAAGCCTTCGTTCGCTTCGCGCATCGACTTCAGCATCATGGATGTAAAGATAGACTCAAACTGACGAGCAGCCGCATGCAGTGCTTCTTGCTCGCCATCTTTGCCCTCTTTCACCGCTTTCTGACGCAGGCTATCGAGTGAGCTAATGTCGTGAATAAAACCGATATCGTTAGGATTCTTCATCATCGCAACCTCCTAACCATTAAATGATGATCAACTGGCCTTCGATGGCACCAGCTTGTTTCAATGCTTGTAAGATGGCCATCAAATCAGAAGGTGCTGCGCCCACTTCATTCACCGCACGTACGAGGTCATCCAGCGTCAAACCCGGCTCGAATTTGAACATCTTGCCTTTTTCTTCCGTCACTTCGATATCTGAATCGGGCACCACGACCGTTTGGCCGCCAGAGAAGCTGTTTGGTTGGCTAACGTTTAGATTTTCTTTGATGGCGACAGTCATGCCACCATGCGTCACTGCCGCAGGCTTAAGACGCACGTGTTTGCCAACGACAATCGTGCCAGTACGGGAGTTAACAATGATCTTCGCCGCGCCATCAGCTGGGTCAAACTCTAGGTTTTCAATCGCGGACAAAAACGCCACACGCTGGCTGACATCACGAGGGGCACGCACGCGTACCGACGTCGCATCGACTGCGCTAGCCATTTGTGGGCCAAGGAAGTTGTTTACCGCATCCGCCATGCGTTGTGCGGTCGTGAAATCAGATTCAAGCAAATTGAACGTAATGTAATCACCACGACCGAATGGGTTTGGAATTTCGCGCTCTACCGTCGCACCACTAGAGATAAGACCAACGGTTGGGTTGTTACCAACAATTTTTGAACCGTCAGCGCCTTCAGCACTGAAACCGCTCACCACTAAGTTACCTTGGGCAACCGCGTAAACTTGACCGTCTAGACCTTTAAGGAACGTTTGTAGAAGTGTACCACCACGTAGGCTTTTCGCACTGCCGATTGACGATACAGTCACGTCCACTTGTTGACCCGGCTTAGAAAATGGCGGCAACTCTGCCGTGACCATAACCGCGGCAACGTTTTTGATTTTTGGCTTGGTACCCGGCGGCAGCTGAATGCCGAAATTTTGCAGCATGGCCGCGAAACTTTGCTCAGTAAATGGGTTCGCTTCGCCCGTACCTGGTAAGCCTGAAACCAAACCATAACCCACGAGTTGGTTGCTTCGCACGCCTGCCACTTGCGCGACGTCTTTGATTCGTGCGGCTTGGGCGGCTGTAGAAAACAGAGCAACGCTCATCAGTAATAAAACGATTCTTTTCATGCTTACTTAATCTCTTGCAGTCAATTTGCCGTCAGTGCGGCGTCTTATAGCGCTACATTAAAGAATCGTGCCAAGAAGCCAGGCTCTTGCATATCCTGTGACAGACCGGTTCCTGAGTATTGAATTCTTGCGTTAGACACACGATTTGACGCAATTGTGTTGTCGAAGTTGATGTCATCAGGACGAATTGTGCCGCTTAAGCGAATGTACTCGTCACCCGTATTTAGCGTCATCCACTTCTCACCACGGATCACGAGGTTGCCGTTTGCCAGCACTTCGATCACTTCGACCGTAATGTAACCACTGATGCTGTTACTCTGCTTCGCAGAAGAGTCACCAGCAAAGGTGTTGGTGTTGTTTAAGTCATAAGAGAAGTTGTACTTGCCGCCTACTTTCAACTCTTCACCGCCCACTTGTAACGGATCCATTTGCGCTTCGTTGGTTTTCGACAAGTCCGCGTTAGCGCTCTTCGTCGCACTGGTGGTTTCATCTAACGTGACTGTGATGATGTCGCCAATGCCGCGAGGTTTAGAGTCGTCATACAAATCGGTAATGTGCTCTGGGCTAAACAGAGAACCCGTCGCCGCAGCATAATGCTCAGGCTTTTGTTTTGGATGGATTGGAGCCCACGCTGGATCACCAGCAACCGGATCATTTCTGCCACGCAGTGTATCAACGATGCCGCTACTCTCGTCTTTCGACTTATCGCCTTCAACCGCATCCACAACGGTAGTCGCTTGCGTCACTTCATCCGTTTCGATGGGTTCTAACATCGCACAGCCAGACATGGTTGTGATCAGCGCAAGTAAACAGATACGTTTCATTATGAGCTCCTTAATGGCTAACTTTCGCCGTTACAACTGCTGGTTAACGAAACTCATCATCTTATCGACAGATGAGATCACTTTAGAGTTCATTTCGTACACGCGCTGAGCTTCGATCATGTTAACCAATTCTTCTGTCACGTTTACGTTGGAGGCTTCTAGCATCGATTGGCGAATTTCACCCAAACCGTCCAAACCCGGAACACCTTCTTGCGGGTCGCCACTTGCACCTGTTGGCAAGTAAAGGTTCTGACCGATTGGCTCTAGGCCACCTGGGTTAACAAAGTCCGTAATGGTCAACTGTCCAACGACTTGGTTATCTTGCTGACCACGTACGCGCACAGATACTTCACCGTCCGTACCGACAGTGATAGAAATCGCATCTTCAGGAATCACAATTTCAGGTTCTACTGGATAACCAGAACCAGATGTCACTAGCGTGCCTTCACCATTTAGCGTGAACTGGCCGTTACGGGTGTAACCGATGTTGCCGTCAGGCAGAGTCACTTGGAAGAAACCATCGCCTTCCACCATCATGTCCAATGCGTTGGTGGTGGTTTGCGCATTACCGTGCGTGTGCACTTTTTGCGTTGCAACCACTTTAGAACCAGCACCAAGCATCAAGCCACTTGGCAGCTCGGTGTTTTGAGAAGACTGACCGCCTGGCTGGTTGATGTTTTGATAGAACAAATCTTCAAAGACCGCACGGCTTTTTTTGTAGCCCACGGTCGAGGCGTTCGCCAAGTTGTTCGAAATCGTAGCGATGTTGGTTTGTTGGGCGTCTAGACCTGTTTTACTTACCCATAGTGCTGGATGCATAGTGAACCTCTAACTCTGTTAACTCATACGAAGCAATGAATCTGAAGATTTATCCATCTCTTCAGCGGTGCTCATCATTTTGACCTGCATTTCGAATTGACGTTGAAGGTCAATGAGCGCGGTCATTTCACCTACGGCATTCACGTTACTACCTTCAATCGCACCAGTTTGAATGCTGATAGTGCCGTCTGCTTCGTAAGGCTGGTTTGGAGTTTTATGGCGAAATAAGCCATTGGTGTCTTTAAATAAGCTTTGATCGTCAGTTTTCACAAGCTTGATACGATCAACGATTTGTAATTCTTCAGCCGGCGCACCTTGTGGAAGTACAGAGATGGTGCCATCACGACCGATTTCGATTTTGGAGAGTGGGATTGGCAGAGTGATTGGCGCATCGTTCTCCCCTAAGACGGCATGACCGCTTGCGTTGGTTAGCATGCCATTTTGGTCAATTTTTAGGTTACCGTTACGGGTCAAACCTTCTTTGCCGGTGTGATCCAATACAGAAATCCAACCGCTGCCTTCGACGGTAATGTCCAAATCGCGACCAGTCGTGATCACGCTGCCTTGAGCAAAATTATGTCCCGGACGCTCTGTCATGCTAAACACGCGTGACGGTAAACCATCGCCATACGCTTGCATTGAGCGAGCCTGTGCTAAATCCGCACGAAAACCCGTCGTGCTGACGTTAGCCAAGTTGTTAGCGCGCAATTGCAAAGCCTGCATATTTTGCTTGGCGCCACTCATTGCGAGAAACAGTGCGCGATCCATAATCTACTCCAAAAAAGTCTCTGTACTTCGGAGTAAAAGCAATAGTTATGCCAAGATAAAAATAGGCTTATTTATCAAAAAGTTGAATGAAATTAAAGGCAATCAAGAAGGATGTTCAATGAAGGAAAACTGCAAAGGGAGGCAAGATTTTGATCCATGTGGCGGCAACAGCGGCAAACCAGAGATCAAAGCATGCTTAGCCTGAACTGAGGTGTTTTCAGGCTAAGCATCAGATGAATGTCATGATGTTATCAAGCCAAGCGGCGAAAGCACGCCTAACTTGATAATGCAGATTATCGAATCTGCAGGATATTTTGTTGTAGCTGGTTATGTACTTCTAGCGAACGTGAGTTTGCTTGGAAGTTACGCTGAGCAGAGATCAGATCCACCAGCTCCTGAGTCATATCAATGTTGGACTGTTCCAGCATACCGTTGTTGATAGTACCGAAAGAGCCTTTATTTGATTCACCCCAAATCTTGTCACCAGAGAACTGAGTTGAATCCCATTGCGTACCCCCCTTCTTATCCAGACCTTGCTCGTTGGGAACACGAACTAGCGCCACACGACCCAATGTTACGTTTTCACCGTTTGAGTAAGTACCTAATACGCTGCCGTTTTCATCAAAGTCAACTTTGGTTAGGAAACCCGTTGTCGCACCATCTTCATCGAACTTAGTTAGCTCAAATGGGGCGGCAAATTGTGTCGCAGCACCCAGACCAAAGTTAAGCGTCTGAGCAGGATCTGCACCATTCATATCAAGCGGCGTGGTGTTTGTTGCAGGATCACCCAATGCAACAGAAGTAATCGGGTTACCGCTGTTTAGGCTTGCCAACGTACCATCGTTGTTGAACTTCATGGTGTGACCAATATGACCTGTTGGTGTTTGCGCATCACCACCAGCAACGTTTAACGGCTTCTCACCACTCTTGTCTGTTACTGTGTAGTAAGTGTTCCACGTGTTTGGCTGAGTCTGATCTTTCAAGTAGTACGTTGTTAACTTGTAAGATTGACCCATCGAGTCATAAATGGTCGAAGAGGTTGAACGGTTGTATGTATCTGGGTCTGAAAAATCAAACTGAGTTGGATCTTTCAAATCACCGTTAGCAGGTAAGTTCACGCCCACTTCAATATTCGCTGTTTGTTTTGGCTTACCAAATTCCGCAGGAATATTGATTGGTTGTGGCTCGTAAGATGAAACCTCACCAGACTCTGGGTTTACTTGATAACCAAGTAGGAACTCATCGTTCGCGGTTACCATGTAGTTTTCTTTGTTCAAATGGAATGCACCGTTACGTGTCATTTCATTTTGTTGTGGGATAAGACGATCTTTCGCTACCGCGAAGAAGCCAGTACCCGATACACGCAAATCCATTGGGTTGTTGGTGTAAATGCTTGAGCCTTCGTGGAACTGTTGTGCCACTTGGCTTGCTTGTGCACCGCCACCCGGAGTGGTTTTAGCGTTAGTAAACAAAGAGTTTGAGTAAACATCAGCAAATTCCGCACGAGACTCTTTAAAGCCGTACGTGTTGGCGTTCGCAATGTTGTTACTGGTTGTATTTAAATCCAGTTGAGCCGCGGACAAACCGCTTAAAGATACATATGACATTCCAAAATCTCCTAATCTAGCGTGTTATGGATTACGCTTTGCCAACTTCCAGTACTTCTGCAAGTCGAACTGGTGATTCAAAACCAGCCAGATTGAGTAATACGTTTCCGTCACCTTTACCCAGCAGTACGCTGTTTACGTTGGCATAAGTAGACACAGGGAACTCTTGTGACTCCCCATCCACTAAGCCAGACGCTTTCACTTTGTATTTGCCAGCAGGCAATGGATTACCGCTTTCATCATTACCATCCCAAAGTACGCGTGTGTCGCCGGCTGGTTTCGCACCTACCTCAAAAGTACGAACCAATTGGCCTGCTTCGTCTTCTACACGAACAAACAAGTTGTCGAGAGATTTCGAAAGCTTAACCATTGCCGCCATAGGCGCATCGTCTTGCTTCACACCCGCCGCACCTGGGACCAATACGTCGCGCCCTACCAAAGAGGAAGCTTGCAACGCTTGGTTCGATGTCATTGACGAGTTCAAACTCTCAAACTGAGTGTTCATCTTGCCAATACCATCTACGGTCGCAAATGACGCCATTTGCGCAATCATCTGGTCATTACTTACCGGCTTAAAAGGGTCCTGTTGAGACAATTGCTTCGTGAGCAACGATAAGAAGTCTTCCTGTTTTAGGTCCTGCTTACCTGTGCTCCCTTCCGCTTTTTTGTTCTCTTGAAGACTTTTAAGCTGGTCGATATAGGACAAGCCGCTTTGACCAACATTGTTAATTCCGGCCATACGCTACCTCCTTATCCTTATTGACCCATCTGCAGCGTACGCAGCAGCATTTGTTTACTAGAATCAGCAACCTGCACATTCGTTTGGTATGCGCGAGAAGCCGAAATCATGTTGGCCATTTCTTCCATTACATTGACGTTTGGCTTGTAGATGTAACCTTCGTCGTTTGCAAGGGGATGATCAGGGTTGTACTCCGCACTAAGCGGCTTATCACTTTCTACAATTCCCAGAACTTTCACTGGCACAGTATCACCGCCACGCATGGCGTTACTTAACTCAGCACCAAATACAGCATGACGCGCTTTGTAGGTGTCTTTCGCAGAGCTGCTGACACTGTCGGCATTCGCCAAGTTGCTCGAGGTAGTATTCAGACGAACAGACTCAGCGCTCATTGCGGAACCTGTCACATTGAAAACGTTAAATAAGCTCATCTAAATTAATCCCCTTTGATTGCCTTGGTTAAGTTCTTGAATTTGCCGCCTAGAAAGTCGAGTGATGCTTGGTGTCTGATTTGGTTTTGCATAAACAAGTTACGCTCTAAATCCAAATCAACGGTGTTGCCATCACCCGTGTCTGGTTGCGTAGGAAGACGATACAGTTTGTCCCCCATCAACGTTGTAGTGGCAGGAATATGCCGACCATCTGTTCGGCTAAGACCAATGCTTGCCCCAGATGTTGCCGCTTGTAATTCCTTGGCAAAGTCTAGACCTCTTGCTTTGTAACCAGGCGTGTTTGCTTGCGCGATGTTGGTGGAAATCACCTCTGCATTGCGCTCACGTACGCCCACCGTGTGCTGGTGGATGCCTAGTGCCTTGTCAAAAGATATAGCCATGTTTGCCTCTACAATTAAGAACTGACCGTTATTAATAACCAAATAGCAATTAGCGTGCCAAAAACCAGAAACGCTAAAGCACCTATCAGCTATTGACGTTTTAGATTGCAATAAGCAAGCCAAAGTAACTGGAATGTCGTATCACTTCGCTTACTTGAATAAAGATACACCCTGCAGAGGGAACAGGGCAAAGTCCGACAACAGATTAGCGAGGGGAAACTCGAAAGCTCATCTCATGTAGACAAAAGAAAGAATGCAGAAAAAGAAAAGCCTGACACGAGGTCAGGCTTTGTTTTCAAATAAGAGATACCGCTATTTAAGCTTGTAAATGATACCTGGATTACAGCGCACCATTTCAAATTTATCAGTCAGACCGGTTAACGACTCTGACGCACCCAGCAATAGGTAACCACCAGGGTTTAAACTACTCGCCATTTGGTTAAGCACTTTAGATTTCATCTCTGGAGAGAAGTAAATCAGCACATTACGACAGAAAATGATGTCGAATTTACCCATCAGTGCGTAGCTATCCATCAAGTTTTGAGGACGGAAGTTCACCAAACGTTTAACGTTGTCTTTCACTTTCATACGGCCATCGCCTGCATCTTCAAAGAAAGTGCGGCGACGCTCAGGCGAAAGACCACGACCTAAAGCTAGGTTGTCATACACACCTGCACGACACATTTCGAGCATGCTTGCAGAAATGTCCGTCGCTGTGATGGAAACACTTGGCAGCAAACCTGGCTTACGCTGTTGCGTTTCCAGAATTGTCATCGCGATTGAATAAGGTTCTTGACCAGATGAACTGGCCGCAGACCAAATTTTAATTGGACGTTTATTTGCCGCAACTTCTGGCAATAGTTTGTCAGCTAAAACCGTGAACGGATAAGTATCTCGAAACCACAATGTTTCGTTAGTCGTCATCGCATCCACAGCAGCAATACGCAGTTCACGATTGCGGCCAGCAACAACATCGCGCAGCAAATCAGACAACGACGCAAGCTTGAACTTAGTCACTAGAGGACTCAGTCGGCTGCGCACGAGGTATTGTTTGCTATCGCCTAATACGATGCCACATTGCGATTCTAGAAAACGGCTAAAGTCACGATACTCTTGATCACTGATTGTAATAGCAGTCATTAATGTCTCTTTTATTGTGTTAATGCAGATTTAACCGCGTTACCCAATTCGTCTGGGTTAAATTTCGCAATGAAGGTGTTTGCACCTACGCGCTCAACCATGGCTTGGTTGAAAACGCCACTTAATGAGGAATGAAGGATAACATAAAGATCTTTCAAATCTGCATTTCTGCGGATTTCAGCCGTTAATGTGTAGCCATCCATTTCTGGCATTTCGATATCAGAAATCACCAAAGAAATCTGATCGTAAATGCTGCCTTCTTGAGCCATTTCAAGCAACTTATTGTACGCTTCTTTGCCATCTTTGACAGATACGACCTCGAAACCAATCGAAGTAATCGCGCGCTCAACTTGCTTACGTGCAACCGTTGAGTCATCAGCAATTAGAATACGACGTACGATAGGCTTTTCTTGCTCCGCTTGTGCGATTTCTTCACCGATGGTTGAATCCATGGTTTCATCAACTGGCGCGATTTCAGCCAGGATTTTTTCCACGTCTAGGATTTCAACAAGTTCGTTATCAATATTCGTCACAGCAGTTAGGTAGTGCGCTTTACCTGCGCCATCTGGCGGCGGCAAAATCGCTTCCCAGTGCATGTTGATAATACGCTCAACCGATGATACCAAAAATGCTTGGATCGTACGGTTAAATTCAGCGATAACAACAAAACATTTATCAATATCGGTGGTTGGGCGGCCACCAATTGCCAGGCTCAAATCAATTACTGACACGGTATGGCCACGGATATGAGCAATACCTTTTACCAGAGGGTGTAGATTTGGCATAGAAGTCAGCTTAGGGCACTGAAGTACTTCTTTTACTTTGAATACGTTGATGCCGTAACGCTGTCGCCCCATCAGTCGAAAGGTCAATAATTCCAATCGGTTCTGACCGACGAGTTGCGTACGCTGATTCACCGAGTCAAGAATCCCCGTCATATGCTCATCTCCATCTCAAACTTTTTGTTTTTAAATGATACTCTACCACTGGCAAGCATGATACCAGGGAGACAGTATGGCGTATTTCACTATAACTTCGACAACATTGACTATGACAATATGTAGAGCGCTATTTACAAAGTACGCTAAGTCTATCGGCATTTTGCTCAGTATGTTTAGTTTTTTTGTTCATTCGGCAACAGATAATCAGATAGAACAAATAAAATTGGCAGCAGAACAACATATTCTTGCCACGGTAGAGCAGCCAGCCGGAGGTGAATTGACTGTGAATGCGGCAGACATTGACTCTCGAATCAAGGCAACTGACTGCCCTGAACCCCTCGACACTTCGGCCTCTTCCACCAGCAGCACCCGCAGCAATATCAATGTGTTGGTAGAATGTCCTGCCGATGACTGGAAAGTGTATGTCCCTGTTCGTGTCTCCTCTTCAGTACCGATGATCGTCGCAACTCGACAACTTGGCCGAGGTGAGATCATCAGCGCATCCGACGTCACGACGTCCATGATTGAGCTTCAACGCTTTCGCAAAGATGGCTTTTCCAGCTTCGAACAAGTGGTCGGTGCGAAGTTAAAACGTAGCGTTCGTCTTGGTGACGTGGTTGAGCGCAACGATGTTTGCGTGGTTTGCCGTAATGAAAAAGTGACAATAAAAGCCGTAAAATCAGGCATGACGATCACAACACAAGGCACAGCATTGCAAGATGGAGCCACGGGCGATCAAGTAAGAGTGAAAAATGACAAGTCACAACGTATAATAGAGGGCATAGTGACTGACATTGCGGAAATTACCGTCACCTTTTAACCTTTATTTAGGTAGCACAACCGCATTGTGAAAATTGATCAATAAAAATGCAAAAAATGATTAAAGTTATCGTTTAGTTGGTCGATAGTCTGGATACCAGTATTACGATACAAGGCAAAGGTTAAACATGGCAGGTATAGATAATATACGTTCAGGGCAAATGATGTCGACGACCAGTCGCGCGCCTGCACGTAACGATTCAAGTGCGACATCAAGCGCAACTGAATCGAAAAAGGCGCCAGCTCAACAAGACGCTGTATCGCTAAGCCAACAAAGTAAAGCCGTCAGCAAACTCCAAAAGGATATGGCAGCTTCTCCGGCTTACGACAGTGCGAAAGTAGCGGCAATCAAAGAAGCAATCGCAAACGGTTCATACCGCGTTGACCCAGAAAAACTGGCCGACAATATGATCAAGTTTGAAAACGAATTGCAAGGCAAAAGCTAACTGACTTAGGCCCAAGGTAAGTATTTATGGCAGCATTAGTCGATCTCGTAAACTTTCAACTAGAAAATGCTAAGGCACTTTCTACTGTTTTACGTCAGGAAACACAGGCGATTACTGCGCGTGTCTCTTCTGAAATCGAAAGCATCGCCAAACAAAAAATGACACTCATTGATCAGCTAAGAACCACTGATCAGCGAATTGCCTCTCACCCGCATGTCAATCAACTTACCGAAGATGAGCACCTAAGTCAGGTTGTAGCCCAAATCCAATCCATCGTGCTGGACTGTCAACAAGTCAATCGCGTGAATGGAGAATCCCTCAGCCGTGCTCAATTGAGTTTTAACAAGCTCAATAACATGCTTCAACACACTCACGGCAAGATCGGTATGACCTACAATGCCGGCGGCAAAACCCACACCATTTCAACGCTAGGCACCAATATTAAAGCCTAACGCTCTAACCTCTCCTTCCTCATTAGGCAAAACCATCAAATCGAACCCATAAAAAAGCGACCAATTGTTGCCAATCAGCCGCTCGAAAAGATTATCTGTTTATTTAGTGAAGTGGTTTTAGAACAAGGTTTGCTGACGCTTCTCAGGCACTTGTTGAACTTCACCGTAATCGCGTAGCTTATCCATCTTACGGATATCCAAACGTAACTCTGTTACGTAACTGTCTTCAACTAAGTAACTGCGCACGACCTCTGCACCGCGAATCACGCCATCGACCGCGCCACTCGTGCTTTCAATGCCAAGACGCTGATCTTCAAGTTCGGCACGACCGCTTACTCGCATGCCGTAAACTTGCTCTGCTAACTCACGATACGCATCAATTTTTGATGCTCGCATCGCGCGCACACGTTTTTCTTCTACCGTGCGGCCAGTTTGTTCGCTTACGCTTGCATAACCTACCGCCACTAAAATTTCATCTTGGCGCATCTGTTGTAATGGCTGACATCCCACAAGCACCAAGGTGGCAATAATAAATAATAACTTCTTCATGGTTCTATCCTATGGGCGGAGAATCACAGTGTATGGCTGGCGAATGGTTGGGTCTGAACGAATCAACACGCCATCTTGGGTACGGATGCTATTTAGCGTATCCAAATCACGGCCGATTCGGTCTGCAGGCAAGAACCCTTGCGCTGTGGCAACCACAACACGGCTTTGCATACCAACAACGCGAGCATTAACCAACACACCACCTTCTTGACGAAGCATGGTTCCCGTTAACACATACTGAATTTGCTGCTCTTGCGCCAGATCTTGCCAGTCACGGCTTAAGGCAAAGTCGCCTTGCTGCGTCACTTGGATAGATCCTGTCGTTTTAAAATCGACGACTTTAAAACCGCGACGTTGGAACTGATGGATAAACCCTTCAGATACAGAGTTGCCCAACCAGTTGGTCGCATCCATATTTTGCAGATCAACAAACGATGTGATAGCAATTGGTGTACGTGCAGAAACGGCAACGTTAGATACCATCAAATCTTCTGTCATGCTCTCAATAAAGAAGTCCATTGTATGACGCGGACTGTCCATCAACATGAACTGGCTGCCTGAATACGGTTCTTTACCATTATAAATCGGTGAGTACGCGCACGATGTCAAAAGCGTCATCATCGATGCGGCGACAAGCCACTTTTTCATGGTTTGATTCTCCAGATAATCTTGGGTGGCACTGTTCTTTCACAATTCCTTACTGAGTAAAGGTAATATTGGAACAGTCTTTGCTTTTCTTTGTTTGTCGAACTAAGAAAACGCCACCAAACTTCACTGAAATTGATATAGCAATATTTATACCCGAACGGTCATACCCAATGAAAAAAATATTATTTAGCCTACTTTCAATCACTTTCGTTATGCTTCTGCCATTTCGTGCAGTGGCGTCTTGGTACGAAGTGACAGGCGTTGCCACGATCGTTTCTTCTGAAGATGCGGCAAGGCTCCATGCGTTGGAAGACGCTCTATTCAAAGCCGTCAACTTTTCGGGCGCAGACATTGGCAGCATCAGTAACTTGATGCCGCTATTGGAAGAAAACCGCAAAGAATATCAGTTTACTAACCATGAGGTGCGCTACATTCTCGTGGAATCTGAGCGCAAACGCGGTGGTAAAATGGAAATGAAGATCCGAGTGGACATCTATCCATCGGCAACGGGTTGCCACACGGATCAATACAAAAAGACTATTTTGGTCGGTAACATTGACGTTGCCTCCCCCCAACAAGCAGTCATGGGGCAAATCTACCAAGTGGGTGACGATTTCAGCAAAGTCGTTAATCGCCAATTGGATCAAACCTCGCGCAGTTTCGTTTCTGTTGGCACGACGGACTACTCAATCAGCAGCAATTATCCAGCTCGCACTCAAATGATTGCGCAAGACAACGGCGCACAATACATTATTGGCGGCGTGATCACTGACTTAACGGCAACGATTGAATCTCAACTCTTAAAAGACGACATCATTAACCGTCAGTTTGCTTTAGAGATGAAAGTCTTCGATGGCAAGACAGGCCATGAAGTCTTCAACAAAGCGTACCGCGAAGTCGCGCGTTGGCCATTCGCCAAAACCAGCCAAGTGGACACTCGCAGCGCACGTTTCTGGGCATCGACCTATGGCGAAATGATGCTACGCGTCAGCCGCAACATCATGCTAGACCTAGAGTCCGAACTGTCTTGCAAGATTACCCTACCGGAAGTGGTGGCCGTTTTTGGCAACACCGTTACGATGGATCTGGGCCGCATGCACGGCGTAAAAGAAGGTGACAAACTGCAACTGTGGCACACGGCATCATTCATCGATCAAAAGGGTTTACCACGTAATAAAGTGTCGCAAAGCGAGATCACGTTGACGGTCTCTCGCATCTATGAACAAGAAGCAGAATTGACGATTGATCAGCCGAATTTGGGGTCCAGCGTTCAAATTGGCGATGTAATGAACAAGATCTTATAAAAGGTCACATTAAGCCTTGAGATATGCTTACTTTTGAATATCATAGACAACGCATCTTATTTGATTATGCCTGTCTAAGTAACTAACAAGTTAGCACTAGGGTTAAAGAAATCAGCAGCATGGCTGTAAATTTGTTTAACCTGTAGCAATAACCCAATACTTACTGTGATTGGTATTACGCCCTCATGGCACAGCTGGATAGCGCAGTCCCCTCCTAAGGGACAGGTCGTAGGTTCGAATCCTACTGGGGGCGCCATATCATAGCCTTAGCTCACCGTTGAGCTAAGGCTTTTTTATACGCGTTTATCGGGCTCATTTCCCGCACACAACGTTCTCTTCCCAATAATCCAAACGCCCACCAACAGCATATTACCGCTTCTGGTCAAACCTCATGCGGGTTGAAAACGCTCGCCGTCGCCCTTAATTACTTCACAGTTACTATTTACAGTTTTGTATTTTATTACTTTAATTATTTATGAGTTTTGCTTACCCTCTCGACTATTAATAAAAATATTAGTTAGCACTATGTCTAAGAGCAATTTAATTACTAACACTGGACACCGCTTTATTTCGAAAGGCAAGACTGCCTTTAAGATCCACATTCATACTCCTGACGATACTGTTTTGCATCGCTCAGTGGGCTTTGTTCGTATTGGAGAGAAAAAGGGCTTGAAGAAAGCCATCAAACTAAGAAATGAGTTGGGTAGAGAAATGTGGGGCAAGTTTTGGCGACGTCTATTAAAAGACCCGTACTTAATGACGCGTCTGCCGCACAGCGTTGAGCCTAAAATCGTTCATAAGCCTAACCCTACCCTAGAGAACCCAGACAACCGAGACACTTGTTACATTGCGAAGTGGCGCGAGTTTAACGATAAGGGTGAATACAAATACAAGACGGTAGTACGTTCGATTAACAAATACGGCAAACTTGCCGCTTACATGCAAACGAAAAAGGCACTACTAGAAGCCCACAAAGAGAACTTAGAAATCCTCACTTTTATGGGCCGACTCAACAGCATCGATCTGAAGTAATCCACTCTCGTACTTACACAACTTAAAAGCGCTTCAGACACATTTCGCTTCACTGCTAAAAATGATTTCGAGAGTTGAACCTCTATCGAACGCAAAAAGAGAACCCGTCATCAACCGGTTCTCTTTTTTGTGTCCACCATTCACAAATTAAGCGATACAAAATGAACAGATAAAAAAGCCCCGAAGAGCGAACTCTTCGGGGCATTCAGCTTTAGGCTGCTATTCTACGGTCGGATAGGAGCTTATTGCTGAACTTGGTATTCGAACTCAGGTACAACGATTTCTACGCGACGGTTTTGTTGACGACCTTCACGAGTATCGTTTGATGCGATTGGATTGTTTTCACCTTCACCGCGAGCTTGGATGCGTGATGCATCGATGCCTTTTTCAACTAGCGCGTTTGCTACAGACTCAGCACGTTTCTCAGAAACTTTTTGGTTGTATGCTGCAGCGCCTGAAGTATCTGTGTAACCAACTACTTCAACCTTCGCTTGTGGGTGCTCGTTTAGGAAAGCAACTAGGTTGTCTAGTTTAGAAGCGCTTTCTGGTTTAAGTGTTGTGCTGTTTAGGTCAAAGCTACCAGTGCCGATAGTTTGAGTTTCGAAAGTTTTAGTAACCACTACTGGCTCAACAACTTCTTCTACAACTACTTCTTCAACTACCGGCTCTTCTTCAACTACTACTGGCTCATCGTTGCCGCCGAATTTGAAAGAAACACCTAGAGTTGCAGAGTTACCAGCTGCTTTGCTTACGTTGTTGCTAATGTCAGTAATTGTTTGGTATTCCGCACGTGCTGTAACGTTTTGGCTTAGGTTGAATTCAACACCAGCTGCGCCTAGGTAAGAGTAATCATCTTTACCATCGAACATTACGTAAGCACCACCAACTTTACCGTAAAGTGCGATGTCTTGAGTGATTGGTAGGCTGAATTTAGGAGCAAGAGTGATTGCTTCTACGTGGCCACCGAAAGAAGTTTGATCGAAATCACCAACGTTGTCGAAACCAGCTTCTAGTGCAATGTAGTCATTGAATTCGTAACCAACGAAAGCACCAAGAGTTGAGCCATCTTTGTCACAAGATTGACCTGCTACACAAGCATCTTCCAACCAAGATTTACCCATTTTACCGCCCACGTATACTTCTGCTTGAGCTGCTGAAGCCATAAGTAAAGACGCTGAAATTACCGCTGCTAGTTTTTTCATTATTGATTCCTCTAAAGAAGTACTTTTTTTTAATTCGATGACGAAATGCGCCGCCTAATAACACTGACGTTGTATTTCAATTCTTTTTATTCATTCCTTGAGTGGATACCGAAGCAACTTCCGCTTTATGCACATGCAAAAAATTTATGGAAAGTCACTTGGGTATATTTCCAGTGCAGTGATGCATATCGTTATCGAGTTCTCACTGACGGGTTGAACTATAACGCTAAGAAATCACGAGACAAATCCCAAAACTGTCAATTTCGTGTCATCAAAAAGTTCTACATTATGTGATCTTGAGCACTCAAAGACCCACCCCACCAACTACGCAAACGTTTGCGTCACTTTTTAAAACCAGATAGCTAAAGCAAGTTTATTTCTCAATGTTGAGACAACAATTAGGGAACTTTAGGATTTATAAATATAAATCAGAGAGATATTTTGAATGCGAACGGTTAATTTTCATTCGTATTAGGCATATGTGGATTACAAAAACTTATCCATTTTTGAACAACTAAAAAGCAAAACGAGCAGTTTATATCCTTAGCAAGATTAAGCTTTATAGTGCTGTGAACCTTCAGATACAAAAAAGCCGCGACAAATATCGCGGCTTAGAATGACTATTTATTCAGTCTAATTATGCGTTTGCTTCACGTTCAGCAATGAACTCTAGCGCCATTTTGATGCGAGCAACACAACGTTCTTTGCCGATCAACGCCATTACAGCATCAACAGAAGGTGATTGACCGCCGCCTGTCACTGCAACACGAAGTGGCATACCGATTTTACCCATGCCAATTTCAAGCTCTGCACATACGTCAGCGATCATTTGGTGTAGGTTTTCTGTCGTCCACTCTGTGATCGCTTCCACTTTCGCAAGTGCTACTTCTAGAGGTTCTTTCGCTACGCCACGCAGGTGCTTCTTCGCTGCGCCCGCTTCAAACTCAGAGAAATCTTCGTAGAAGTAACGAATTTGCTCAGCAAGCTCAACAAGAGTATGACAACGCTCACCGACTAGCTTGATCACGTCAGTGATCGCAGGGCCGTTTGTTACGTCGAGTTTTTGCTGATCTAGATGCCATTGTAGATGCTCTGCAACATACGCAGGATCTGAGTTCTTGATGTAGTGGTTGTTCAACCATTGCAGTTTATCCGTGTTGAAAGCAGACGCTGACTTAGATACTGCGTTTAGGCTGAACAAGTTGATCATCTCTTCTTGAGAGAAGATTTCTTGGTCGCCATGAGACCAACCTAGACGCACTAAGTAGTTGTTTAGTGCCGCAGGCAGGTAACCCATATCACGGTATTGCATTACTGATACTGCACCATGACGCTTAGACAGTTTCGCACCGTCATCACCTAAGATCATTGCACAGTGTGCAAACGTTGGTACTGGCGCACCCAATGCTTCGTAGATGTTGATTTGACGAGGCGTGTTGTTGATGTGGTCTTCGCCACGAACAACGTGAGTGATACCCATGTCCCAGTCATCCACTACTACACAGAAGTTGTAAGTAGGTGAACCGTCAGTACGACGAATGATTAGGTCATCCATTTGATCGTTGCGGATTTCGATACGGCCACGAATTTGGTCTTCGAATACTACGCTACCCTCTTTTGGGTTACGGAAACGGATAACACATGGGTCACCGTCTTTTGCCGCTTCGTTTGCCGCTTTGATTTTTGGATGGTTTGCATCGTAACGAGGCATTTCTTTGTTTGCTTCTTGCTCTGCACGGATTTCATCTAGCAGCTCTTTAGACGCGTAACACTTGTACGCTTTGTCTTCAGCAAGAAGCTTATCAACCATTTCGTTGTAACGATCAAAACGTTGAGTTTGGTAGTAAGGACCTTCATCCCACTCCAAGCCTAGCCATTCCATGCCTTCTAGAATCGCATCAACGGCTTCCTGAGAGTTACGTTCAAGGTCTGTATCTTCGATACGTAGAACGAATTCGCCACCTTGGTTTTTAGCGTATAGCCAAGAGTAAAGTGCAGTACGCGCACCACCAACGTGTAGATAGCCAGTTGGGCTAGGAGCAAAACGAGTTTTAACCGTCATTTGAGTTCCTTAGGGGTAATGAGCAACGAGAGGGCTCTCGTTGTGATGTCAAGGATAAAAGTGGCGACATTTTACCACCGTAAGTCAATTCTACAATCGGTTTGACACCAGAAATACAAACAGGGCAGCACCAATATAGGTACTGCCCTCTTATTTATTGTTTAAGCGCGAGACGAAATTACTTCAGGTTACGCATCGCCCATTGCATGAACTCTTGTTGCTCTTCACGGCTGAGTTCATTGAACGATTCTTTCAACGTTTTCGTCACCGCCGGAGATTGCGCGATACTGCTCTTAGTCGCTTGTTTGTTCATTGCGTTGTTGTAGTCGGCCACTTCTCGCTCGTAATCACGAAAACCTTGCAAACCACCTTTACGGAGCTGAACCATAGAGAAATCCACTTCTTTTCCGTTTTTATCCTTTAGTACCACTTTTGGATCGAGTTCGAAGGCTTTCGCTTCTTCAATGGTGCGGAAGGTTTTGTAAGTCAGAGAAAGTTCAGCATCTTTTTCTGCATCAAACTCTAATAAAAGAGGCTGCGAATCAAACTTACGGCGCTTTCCATCTTCAAACACAATTTGACCAACAGTCACCGCTAACTGGTTTTCACCGTCTTTTAGCTCGATACTGTTGTTGTCAGAGATCCACTCAGGGTAAACGAACTCACCATTAATAACGCGAGGCACTAATTCCTTTTGCAGAGTCAACTGAGCAGCGAAGGCAGGCGCAGAAAGGATTGCGCAAATTCCAAGAAGTGTCGTTGTTTTTTTCATCATGGTTTCTCACTTTATACCAATTTAGATAAGCCACTGAAACTTACAGGCCAGTCATTTCAATGGCTTATATGAATAAGTATCAAGACAAAAAGGGCGTTTCCGCCCTTTAAGCTGCTTCTTTATTAGAAGTAGTATTCAACACCTACAGAGAACTCATCGTAGTCAGCTGACTTCCAACGCGCTTCTGCTGGTTTATCTAGTTGAGACGCACCGTCACCGAAGTCTAGAGTACGAGCACGTACGTAAAGCACTGCAGATGGGTCTACGAAGTACATAACTTGTGCAGATAGTACATCGTCTGCTGTATCGTTAATTGTCTTACCGTCACGTTCTAGGTCGAAGTTCGCTGCGTAACCTAGCTTGTACTGCCAGTCACCTGTTGTGTACATCAGACCTGCAGACATTGCATCTTGCTTCTCGTTCACGCCGTTGCTTGCGTCCGCTTCCATGTATTTGTATTGAGCGAAGAACGAAATACCGTTATCAAACCAACCTTGAACACCAACTAGGTACGTGTTGTTTTCCCAAGTTTGACCTTCAGATTCAATGTTACGGTTACCTTCGTAAGCAGCATCCAATTGTAGTGGACCTAACTTGTAGTGAGCCGCGATGCCGCCCCAGTAATCATCACCAGCACCTAGACCCGCTTTATCACCAGCACCCGCTGCGATATCTAGAGAGAACTTGTCTGCGTACATTGGAGAGTCCCAACGAATGGTGTTTGATTGACGGTCTTGGTACTTAGCACCACCGATTGCACCACCCCAGTCGTAAACATCGCCTAGACCTGGGTTAGATGCTGGCCAGTCAACCAACTCGTACATAGGTGTCAAAACACGACCTAGACGAACTTGACCCCAAGAAGCACTTTCAAAACCGACGAATGTGTCACGCTCACCAAGACCAGCACCCTCGCCACCAAAGCTAGGGTCTACGTAACCACCTTCGATTTGCCAAATAAAGGTAGGACCGAAGTTAGCAAATTGTTTTTTACCACGGAAACCGATACGAGATTCGTTGTTTAGCTGCATGCCACCAAGTTTGTCATCTTGCTTTGCATCACCAGAATCATAATCGCGGTACGCGGCCTGCATCGCGATGATCCCGTAAACTTCATAAGAGAAAGAATCTTTTGTTAGGTACTCTTTCGCAGCATCGCTGTTTGCGCCATCAGCAAGAGCTGCACCACTGAACATCATGCCTGTGATTGCCGTAGCAAGTAGGCTTTTCTTTAGGTAAGACATTTTTAACCCCTATATTTTTAGTTTTTTCCATTTTCAAATTCGCTAACTAGGACATTGCAGGAACTTGAAACAATGTTTGGACGGGGCAAATATGACAAACTTTTTTCGCAGTAAAAAACTTTCCCAGCAGCAATCTGAGCAAGTTCAAAATGAGAAGATCAAAAACAATATCAATCCTTATTTTTTAATAACTTATATAGATAAATAAAAACATAAAAACGTCAAAAGTGAGTTTTTACGCTGTTCTGACATAAGAAAAGCTTCAAATTCGTGAGCGACTTCATTCATGTTTTAGGAGTTTTAACGGAACTTTATATTCAGAGAGAAAAAACCTTGAGATCACTCGCAACACAACAGAGGAAGAAACGGAGCTTTACTGACAGTTTTGACGAAATTGTTTCGCCAATGAAATGCTTGACCTTCCCCTTGATGTAAGGTTTAAGCTCTCTACATCGCTATTATTGAGGACAAGTTTATGAACCAGTTCGTTGTACCGTTATCGGGGCTCAACTGCATGGGTTGTGCAAGGAAAGTAGAGAAAGCGTTACACGCTAATCACGATGTTGAAATCATCAATTTGTCTCCGACCTCTGTAGAATTAAAGACGGATGCGTCTTTATCTGACGTGGTCGCCTCAATTGAATCCCTTGGTTACCAAGCTGGCACCCATTATGAGCTCCAACTATCGGGGCTAAGCTGCGGTGGCTGCGTGAAAAAACTCTCTTCTTTATTAGAGTCCAATCAAGATGTTGTCTCTTTCGAAGCTTCGACAACGCACTTACACATTCATACTCTGCTGACACAAAAGCAAGTCATCGATTTGGTGGCAAGCTTAGGCTATAGCGCAAGTTCCGAAGTGATCACAGAAGCAAATACAGAAACAAATGTATCAGCTCCGCAAAAGGCAGAAACGCCAACTCAAGTTGAGCAGCAACATCACGGTGAGCCTGAAGTTAAAATTGAAGAGCTACCACCAGCAGGCGCGACACAATTACAAATGCTGATTCAAGGGATGACGTGTGCCAGCTGTGTTGCCTCTGTTGAAAAAGCGCTGACTCAAGTCCAAGGCGTTGAAAAAGCGCAAGTCAACCTGGCTGAGCAAAGTGCGTTGGTCTTTGTCGATAACGATTCTGACGACTTGCACGCCGAGATTTTAGAATCGGTTAAACAAGCCGGGTATCAGGGTGAAATTCTACAAGACGCCGCAACCCAGCAAGAAAAACAAGCGCAGCAACAACGTCAGCAGCAAAAACGCTTCAAACTGGATGCTATTGCTGGCCTTGTCGTCGGTGCCCCTTTAATGATTTGGGGCGTTGCTGGCGGCAATATGATGATTCGCAACACCAACGACCAATTAGCTTGGGGCGCGATCGGTATCGTATGTTTGCTCCTTCTTGCCACGGCGGGTAAACACTTCTTCAGTAACGCTTGGTTAGCGGCCACTCACAAACGCGCAACGATGGATACCTTGGTTGCACTCGGTACGGGTGCGGCATGGTTTTACTCGATGCTGGTGGTGATTTTTCCTGACTGGTTCCCAATGGCTTCTCGTCATGTCTATTTTGAAGCCAGCGCGATGATCATTGGTTTGATTTCACTTGGTCACTATATAGAAGCTAAAGCTAAGGCGAACACAACGCGTTCCTTACAAGCGTTGATTAACTTGCAACCTCAGCAAGCTACGGTCATCACGGAACAAGGCGACCAACAAATAACGGTTGAGCAAATCACGTTGGGCATGAAACTGCGTATCAAACCCGGCGAAAAAGTGCCTGTTGATGGCGTTGTGATTCAAGGTGAATCGTACATTGATGAATCTATGCTCACTGGTGAACCTGTTCCTGTATTAAAAGCGCAAGAGGCTCAAGTCTCCGCAGGTACTTTGAACACCGATGGAGCCTTAATCATTGAGGCAACGGGCATTGGCGCAAATACCATGCTGGCTCGAATCATCCGCATGGTGCGCACAGCGCAAAGCAGTAAGCCTGCCATCGCGAAATTGGCAGACCAGATTTCATCGGTGTTTGTCCCTGTCGTTGTTGGTATAGCAATACTGGCCGCGCTCGTTTGGTTTGCCGTTGGTCCAGAGCCAAAAGCGAGTTATATGCTTGTGGTCACCACAACGGTACTGATCATCGCCTGCCCTTGTGCTCTAGGCTTAGCAACCCCACTTTCTGTCACGGTGGGAGTGGGTAAAGCCGCAGAACTCGGCATTTTGATCAAAGACGCCGATGCTCTGCAATTGGCAAGCAAAGTCGACACGGTTGTATTCGACAAAACGGGCACACTTACCCAAGGAAAACCGAGCGTTCAGCAAGTGTTTACTCACACCACCAGCCAAGAAGAACTATTGGCTTTAGCGTATGCGGCAGAGCGTCAGTCTGAGCACCCACTGGCAAAAGCGGTGTGTGATTATGCCAAACAACACAACGCAAAAGACGTCTCATTAGACAAGTTTGAGAACGTTCGCGGACGCGGCATTTTGGCGACGTATCAAGACAAACCGCTGCTTATTGGTTCGCTGCAGTTCATGCAAGCAGAAAACGTTGAGACCAGCGCACTAAAACCAGACATCGATGAATGCGCAAAAAATGCGTGGACTCCGGTAGCTGTGGCATTGAACGGCGAACTGATCGGTCTGATTGCCATTGCCGACCCAATCAAATCAGATGCGAAACAAGCGCTCTCTGCATTAAAATCGCAAGGCATCAAAACGGTAATGCTGACGGGTGATAACCAACACGTTGCCAATGCTATCGGCCAAGAACTTGGCATTGATGAAGTGATCGCCCAAGTAATGCCAGATGAAAAAGCTCAGCACATTGAGCAACTTCAATCTCAAGGACATGTCGTGGCAATGGTGGGGGATGGCATTAACGACGCCCCTGCTCTCGCGTTAGCCAACCTTGGTATTGCCATGGGTAGCGGCAGTGATGTCGCCATTGAAAGTTCGCAAATGACCATCCTGAACACGTCACCAATGGCGGTAGTACATGCGATTGAACTGTCTCGCGCTACACTTAAAAATATGAAGCAAAACCTATTTGGTGCCTTTGTTTACAACTCGTTGGGTATTCCAGTTGCCGCTGGCGTGCTTTACCCAGCGTTTGGATTTTTGCTCAGTCCTGTTGTCGCAGGAGCGGCAATGGCACTATCTTCAATTACTGTCGTTAGTAATGCAAATCGACTACGACTGTTTTCAGTAAAATAACCACTTCTTTTTGAGGGTATTATGAAGTTGAAACTATTGACCTTTGCAATGCTTGCGACCGTGTCCGCCAACGTATTGGCAGCCGATGTCATTAACCACAAATCGCCATACTGTGGCTGTTGTGGAGAATGGACAAAACACATGGAAGAGAACGGCTTTACGGTCGAAGAAAAATTGCACGATGACATGAACGCCATCAAACGCGATCTAGGCATCAAGAACGAACAGCTTTACTCTTGCCACACGGCAGAGATCAACGGCTATGTGTTCGAAGGTCACATTCCAGCCGAAGACATTAAAGCGTTCTTAGAAAATCCACCACGTAACGCGAAAGGTTTAACTGTACCAGGTATGCCAATGGGCTCTCCGGGTATGGAATATGGCGACAAAAAAGACAGCTACACGGTCTACGCCTTTAACGAAAAAGGTCAAGTGTTCGAATACCGCCGCCACGAAGGTAACGACAAGTAATAAGAAAGCCCAGCAAACCAATTGCTGGGCTTTTTCTTAATGGACAGTTAAGACAAATATAAAATTAGAAGCCGTAAGAAGCACCAAATACAAAAGCGTTATTCACTAGGCTGTCGCCACTCGCATTTTCTGCGCCATGAGCTTGAGAGCGTAATTCAAAGTAAGGCTGAACACCTTTACGCGTCCATGTCGCACGGAACTCGTGATCCATAGTTTCTGCTTCAATCATGTAAACGTTGTTGTAGCTTAGCGTCACATCTTCATTCATCACGTAACCGATGCGGTTATCCATGCGGTAATCTGTATCCGCATCTGCGTCTGTCGCGTCGATGTGAGCACGAGTACGGTTACTTAATGAGATGCCGTTATCGAAGTTGTAGCCGATCTTAACCAGTGGACGATATTGCACGTTCTCACCGGCAGAAAACAGGTGTTGGTAACCCGCCGCAACCCATAGATGATCGGTAATGTTGAATGACTGCTCACCACCCACGGTAATTGCAGGAGTCGTATTGCCTGCACCGCCATTTTCAGTTTCCAACTTACCCAGTTGAATACCATCAAACTCAGTGTAAACCGTAAAGCCACCAAATTGGTTATCAAAAGTATGACCAGCTTCAAGGGTAGACGTCACGTCAGAGCCATGAATTCGACCATCATCGTGGAATTGAACGTTACCCGTTACGTAAGAAGAACCAGCAAAAGCGCTAGAAGCGAAAGCGAGTGAAAGAGCACTCAGTGCAAAGATGTTTTTCATAATTACTGCCTTTAATTATTCACGTTATGCGATGGTTCCATGGGCTTCTTTTCCCGATCATCGCAAGCCTTGGAATGTGCCTCCGTGGCGGTGGCCATACTGAAATAATTAATTCGCAATGGAAAATAAATCCGTTTAAAAAGTGATCTCGTTCAAACCCGACTCTATAACCATAACAAAAACACTGGTAATTACAGACACTTGCGTTGATTTATAAAAATTCGTCAAAAAAATAAAATGTGATCATAAACAACTAACGATTTAATAAATGGCGAAATAACCCGACTCACTTCACATTTAATTTCTATCTTTAACACCAAAACTTATTTATCAATGAAAAATATTAAGACTTCGATCACACTTAATTTCCCTTAAAAATAAAGAAAGCCTCAACATACGTTGAGGCTTTGCCAAAAATTAACTTACAAGAATCGTGTTATTTTACGCTAGTCACACGACTTGTTTTCTCACCTGTTGCCGATACAGATCGGATGAACACTTCACCTTTCACATTTGGACGAGCATTGTCTACGTAATTCAGCCAGTTTTTGCCGTCTAGAGAGTATTGAAGCTTCACGCCAGGAAACTGAACGTTCATTGCTAGCTTGCCATCTTCTACTTTCGCACCTGGTACTGGTAGGCGGTAGTCGATACCAGATTTCTCTAACTTAGCTAACTCACGTTGACCAAGTACGTTCGCAAAGCGGTTGTAGTCTTGATTTAGCGCGGCTTTGTTTACTAGGTTCGAGTTTTGCGAGTATTCAACACCCACTTTGTAGTCGTTTTCCCACTCAGCACGGTGCCATGCACGCTCTGCTGCAGCAAGTACGCGTGGGAATACCATGTACTCGAACTGTTCATCGTTACGTACGGTTTCAGACCAAAGCTGTGCAGATAGACCGTAGAAAGGTTTCGCTGCGATTTCACCTTTACCAGTAAAGCCATTGCCATCGCGGTCAACTGAGGTTTCCGCGTTCTGAGGCATGTTCTCTGGCGCAAAACCGAACATCTTACGAGTATCTGTTGCTCGTGTTGCCCAGTAGTAGCCACGCTCTTTCGGGTCTACTTCGTATGGCATGTCCATGTACACGTAATCTGGGTTAGAAACGATCACGTCATAACCTTTCTTAGACCACTCGTACACTGATGAAGTACCGCCCCAGTACAGAACGTCCCAGAAGTTAACGCGTGTGTTTTCGGTTGCAAATGCCTTCTCACCTTCGCTGTACTTCAAGCCATCTTGCCATGCTTGGAAGCTTGGAATGCCCTTCTCTGCTACGATCTTCGACACTTGTTCTGCAAAATGACTTGGAAGGTGACCAAAGTCGCTTACTGTACCGTCTGCGATTAGCGTCTGACATTGTGGAGACTGCGCGAATGGCTTGTCTTGTTTCGACAGATCAATCGTGCCCTTCCAGCTAACTTTGTCTTGCGCGTTAACGTCTTGGAAACCCGCACCTAACTTAATGTTCTTCGCTTCATCACCACCAAAGTGCCATGTTGTTAGCGGCGCGCCTGCTTCCGTGTGCATTGCTGCCACTTCTGAAATCACTTTATCTACGAAGCGAGTGGAAGATTCCATACATGGGTTGATAAAGCTCTGCTTGTTGTAGAACTGAACCGTTGTTACGTTCGATGTATCTTGAGGATCCATCAGACGGTACTCGTTCGCTTCCGCTTCTTTACCTTCTTCGATTAGGCGGTTGTAACGTGCTTCCATTGAGATAACTGCTGCTCGAGCGTGTGCTGGCATATCAATTTCAGGAATTACTTCGATGTTACGTGCTTTCGCATACTTTAGGATTTCCACGTAATCGGCTTTGCTGAAGTAACCTGAACCGAAGTTGTCAGAAGTTGAGCCAGAACCTAGTTGTGGCAACAAGCAACTTTTTTCTTCAAGGTCAAAACAGCGGTTAGAACCTACTTCAGTCAGCTCTGGCAGACCCGGAATTTCAAGACGCCAACCCTCATCATCCGTTAGGTGAAGGTGCAGTTTGTTCATCTTGTACGCCGCCATTTGGTCTAGCGTTGCAAGGATGGCATCTTTAGAGTGGAAGTTACGAGCCACATCCACCATCACGCCACGGTAGTCAAAACGTGGTGCGTCTTGGATGGACAGTTGTGGTAGAGAATCAGCATTTTGGCTATCTACCAGGCCAAAGATAGATTGTACCGCGTAGAAAGCACCCACTTTATCAAATGCTTTAATCGCGATACCGTCGCCGTTGATGCTCATTTCGTAAGCACCCGATTTTGCTAATTCACCGGTGAAGTCTGCAGGAACAACAGTGATGCTTACAGGAAGATCACCACGAACATCCACACCTACCACTTCTGCACGATCTTGAATCGCTGCGAACTGAGCCGCATCAAATACATCTTTAGGCAGCGCAATACCTTCTGTAATATCGACTTTGCCTTTGCCCGCCTCAACGTGCATTGGCGTTGGTAACAACGTCGTGGAGACGTCTTGTTTCACTAAGTCGTCGTTCTTCTCGAAACGCGATACCGCACTGGCAAAGATGTTGTTGTCATCTGGTGTACGTTTTAGGTTATTACCCTCAAGACCAGTGACAAAAGAAGCCACATCTTCAGTATTGAGAGAAGCGATCATTTTAGGTTCAGCGTTTGGCGCTGCAACAAATGCACCCGGCATAAAGTCTGTTTCAAAAAGCTGCCAGTATTCACCGATCAGAGGAAGAACCACCTCTTCACCCGCTGCAAAACCATCAAACTTATCAGTTGGTTCAAGTTTGTGTAGATCACCCGTTACGCGAGAGATTTTAAACTGTTCATTGTCGACATCTAGGATCAAACGAATGCTGTGAAAGTAGATCGCCCAATCTTTTGAGTTAACTGCTTCGCCTTGGTTTACTAGCGTCATGTTGACCTTGTTACAAGATGCCCACTCAGCGCCCAAATCCTGACATGCCAGCCCCTCATTAGCACCATGGTTAGTGAGCACTTGATACTGGATATCAAGGTTATCAGCCAGTGAATTTACAACTTGTTGCTCAGAGCTTTGCAGAGCAGAACAACCTGCTAGTGTTGCGATAACAGAAGCAGCAATCAAACTAGGTTTCAACATCTTACTTTCCCCAAAAAGTCAGTGGTTCAAAACGACAATTACGCAATTTAAAAGCACCCAAATCTGTGGTGCTCAACAATGTCATTCAACATACAAGCAGTTATTTCTAAGCGTAAAATAAATAAAAGTAAGAAGTGATCCAGCTCAAACTCCACTCACCAAGAAAAAATATAAACACATTTATTTCATACACTTACAACCAACGTCAAAATCGAACAACTTATTTTGACGAGTTTGTTGCGATCTAAATCACCGATTCCGATTGATTTGGTATGACTTTGTAGGATTCGGATCACATCTGATTATTTTGTGAACCATTAATAACAAACTCACCAATTTAGCTTTCGTGAAGTCAATCTCATTTTTAGCATGTCAAAACTCGTCAATATTGTTTGAAATGACGTTTTTGTCGATTGGTTGGTTTATCAAATCGTTGCAAAAAAGAGTTTTAAAGTGAGCTCTGGTGTCTAAGCTTTATTTGGGTATAAAGTAATATCCCCTGTGAGTTGTAGATGCTGAAATCTGAGTCTCACCATAAGATTCAGCCGAGGATAAAAACTATGTTTCGCCTAATGACACTGATGTCATCTCTTATTGTTATCTTTACCTCCTTTTCGTCCTACGCTGAGCCTCAACACTGGCGAGCTAAAAAAGGCGACACGGAATACATGATTATCGGCTCCGTACATGTCGGTGATAAAAGCATGTATCCACTTCCGAAAAACATCACTAAGTTTTTGGAACAAAGCTCGGGCTTAATTATTGAAGCCGATGTAAGAAGCTCTGAAGGTGTGGTGTACCCAGAGAGTTCGATTCTCTCTAAAGACGTACTCGACAAAACTCAACGCCAACTGTTAGTGAACATCGCCAAAGATCTAGGCATGGCAGAAGCGCAACTTCTCAATGCGCCACCTTGGACCGCAGCTCTGACCATCCAACTCGCGCTAGTCAATAAGCTTGGCTACGTATCGGACAAAGGTGTAGACATGCATCTAATTGGTTTAGCTGAGAAAAAGCACCTGCCAGTCCTCTCGTTAGAATCGGTGCAGTTTCAAATCGATCTTATTGCTGGTCAGCCAAATGGTGGGCAAGAAATGCTACTGTCCTCGATAGACGAATACGAAGGTGGTGACAAACTTGTACAGTGTTTGATAGAAAGCTGGAAAAGTGGTGATGGCAGTATGCTGGAAGAGGCATCTTTAACAGACAAAGCGACGGAAGATTTTAACGAAGCGTTCTTATATTCTCGCAACCGTGATTGGGCGAAAAAACTCGATACTGGTAGTGTGCTGCCTAAAAAGTCAGGTCGCTACACCGTTGTGGTTGGAAGTCTGCATCTGGTGGGTAAAGACAACCTTATCGATTTGCTCGCACAACGAGGATTTGAAATTACCTCGCTTGGTAAAACACGCAAAGCAAAGTGCAATATTTAAAACCCAGCCAAAACCATCATTACACATGCGAAAAAGGCTCTACATTTCTGTAGAGCCTTTTTCTTAATATGGTCGATGAAGAGCCATGTTCTAACTTCAGGCAAACCCTATTTAGCTCTATACCATTGACCTCTCAAATTGCTAGCGCTAGAACGACGAAAGCCTGCTCATTGAGCAGGCTTTCTAAAAATGGTCGGTGAAGAGGGATTCGAACCCCCGACCCTCTGGTCCCAAACCAGATGCGCTACCAAGCTGCGCTATTCACCGAGATGTTTAACTGGGGTCTTGCCCCCGTCAACGATGCGTATATTACGGATTCTGATCGGAGACGCAAGTGCTTTTTGCAAAAAAACGTAATGTCTTAATTCGTTTGATGAATAACTGAACACTAGCACGTAAAATGTGATTGATAACCCACAATAAAACACAGTTTATTAACCTTAGCAACATAATTGATCCAGATCAGTGTGCAAAAAAACACCGCCATTTAGTTTTATGCCTGTCGGGAATATCTTGGAGGAAACATATGGACTTTTGGCTTGATCTCCTATTTGGTAATGCAGTGGGTCTATCGTCAATGATAGTAATCTTTGGGGCATTTGGTCTGATGCTGTTTTACGGCGGTTTCTTCATCTATAAGATCATGAACGACAAATCTCCTCACTAGATCTCGCTTAGCTCTAGAAACGCTTTGCACCGGAGCCGGTTACTTGCCTGCTCCGGTTTTTTATTTGATCTTCTGCCACATCTCGTTGATATAATCCTATCTACCTATCCTGTTCTTATGAGATTGCCACTATGTCTCACGATGACGATTTTGAACTGTTTCAACAGATGATGGGCGATGTTAAGCCAATCAACCAAGACACTGCTGAACACAAAAAAGTCCACCAAGTGACTGATGCACATATTGCCAAACGCGAAGCAGCGATTTGGCTCACCGAAGATGACCCAGAATACCTTTCTCTCGATCATGCAGAAATGCTCAAACCCGATGACTTCGTCGAGTTCAAACGAGATGGTGTTCAAGATGGTGTATTTCGCAAACTTCGCCTTGGGAAGTACCCTATCCAAGCCCGTTTAGACTTGCATCGTAGAACGCTGAAAGAAGCGCGTGATGAAGTAGTGAAGTTCTTAAAGCAATGTATCTCAATGGATATTCGTACTGTTGTGATTGTGCACGGCCGTGGCGAACGTTCGAATCCACCAGCATTAATGAAAAGCTTCGTCAGCAGTTGGTTACAACAAATAAAAGAAGTGCAATGCGTGCACAGTGCACAACGCTTTCACGGTGGCAGTGGTGCTGTTTATGTATTGCTAAGAAAAAGCGCAGACAAGAAACTAGAAAACCGCGAACGTCATCAAAAACGGTTAGGTTAAGTTTCTCCTCGGTGCTAGAATGCCCGACCTTATTTCCCCTTCCCACTTGCGGGAAGGGTTATCAAATTCACCGCCGTTGTGAAACGTTAGGAGACCGATATGTCACAAGACAACGCGAAACGCTTAAATAAATTCATCAGCGAAACGGGCTTTTGCTCGCGCCGCGCTGCCGATAAACTGATCGAAGAAGGTCGAGTGACCATTAACGGCAAACAGCCAGAAATGGGCACCAAAGTACTACCTGGTGACGACGTTTGTGTTGATGGCAAGCCTGTCGCTTCAAAAGAAAAGCCGATATATATCGCCCTCAACAAGCCAACAGGCATCACCTGTACGACTGAGCGTGATATCCCCGGCAATATCGTCGATTTCATCGGTCACAAAAAGCGTATTTTCCCAATTGGTCGACTCGATAAACCTTCGGATGGTTTGATCTTCTTGACTAACGATGGCGACATTGTGAACAAGATTCTGCGCGCTGGTAACAACCACGAAAAAGAATACGTGGTGCGTGTCGACAAGCCGATTACGGACGAATTCCTAAAACAGATGTCGAGTGGTGTTCGAATCCTCGATACCGTAACGCTCCCTTGTAAAGTTACGAAAGAAACCAAGTTCTCTTTCCGTATTGTTTTGACGCAAGGCCTAAACCGTCAGATCCGCCGTATGTGTGAAGCACTCGGCTACGAAGTATTTAAACTTCGCCGCGTACGCATCATGAACATCTCTCTAGATGGTATTCCAAATGGTAAATGGCGTTACCTAACCGATGACGAAGTCGCAGAAATTTTAGCAATGTGCGATGGCTCAGTTGGTACCGAGGAAGCGTCAAAGACAGATTCTCGAGGTCGTAATATTCGTAAAGCGACTGATGCGAAACTGTTTGATAGCCGAGAAGAGAACCAAGGTTCGACTGCTCGTCGCAATCAAAAAACGCGCACCTTCCGTGGTAATAACGCTGACGAGTTCCGTCATGCACCTAACTCTAAAAAAGGCCAGCAAAAGCGCCGTCAACGTGATGATGAGAACTCACGCCCTGCGAAAGAGCATTACAAAGCGAAACCTCAAGGTGAACGCGCGAAGCCACAAGGTGAGCATGGCAGACCGCAAAACAAGCCTCAAACACCGAGCAAACCGAAGCAGCATTACGTCAATCCGAATACGACAAGTAAACCGGCAAAACGCACTAGTGGCACATTAAGCCTCAAAAAATAACAATAAAGGACGCTTTCGCGTCCTTTTTCTTTGTTGGTCATTCAACCCAAACTGGCTTACAAGCATAATGGGGCAAACTGCCCTCTGGTCAAAGCCACAAGATCTTGCGGAGCAAGCTCAATTTCTAAGCCTCGTTTACCCGCGCTCACACAAATCGTCTCTTGTTCTTTTGCACTTTCATGTAGAAAGGTTGGCAACGCTTTCTTTTGTCCAAGTGGACTAATGCCGCCAACTACATAACCCGTTGTCTTTTGGGCGATGTCTGGATCTGCCATGTCGGCTTTTTTACCCTTTGCTGCTTTGGCTGCCAATTTTAGATTCAGTTTTTGATCCACAGGAATGATGGCTACTGCCAAGTTTTTGGGCTCGCCATTAAGGCAAAACAACAGGGTTTTGAATACTTTTTTAGGATCTTGCCCCAACACTTCAGCCGCTTCTAACCCATAGCTGTCTGCTCTCGGGTCATGTTCATACTGGTGAATGGTGTGAGGAACTTTTTTCTTTTTCGCAAGATTAATGGCCGGAGTCATCAAGATTCTCCTTATAAAAATAAAAAACGCAGCCCCATCAATGGGAGCTGCGCTTTTAGTTAATGATATCAGCGAGTTTGAGTCAAACGCTTTTTCGCAATCAAACTCTATTGATTGACCACATTGTTTGTTTGGTACATCACCTCACCAGAAGGTGCGTATTCGTTAACGTCAATTGGGCTATGGCTTTCTAGATAGTCTTTCAAGACTTCTGCATCGGTAAAACCTGTGTTGACGTAGCCAGGGTGCGTATCAATTTTAGGGTAACCATCGCCACCAGAAGCGTTGTAACTTGGTACTGTGAAGCGGTAGCGACCATCTAAACGCAGTTGCTTGTTACCGATAAATACATTGGTGACTTTGTCATTTTCAATACGCATAGAGATACCCGCAAACTGCGCGTAAGCACCTGAATCAACTGGCTTGGTTGCAACAATATTTAGGTAATCCAAGACTTCTTGACCAGACATATCGACGTAAGAAACCATGTTGCCAAATGGCTGCACGGTCAGCACATCTTTGTATGTGATTTCACCAGCTTCAATAGAATCACGCACACCACCTGAGTTCATCACTGCGAAATCAGCTTTTGCACGTTCCATATGAGCCGTTGCAATTAAACGACCTAGATTCGTCTGTTGGAATCGCACGACATCACGGTCACCTTCTAACTTACCGTTTGATTCCGCAATTTTCACATTCAGCTGGCTTTGGCCTTTTTCTTGGAAAGGACGAAGGAAGTCCAACATCGCTTTGTCTTGAGTAATTTCATCTTGAACAAACACACGTTGTGATTGACCATCCACATTGATTTTTTTCTTCAAGTTTACCGGAATAAGATCGTAGCTCACCATTGATAGTTCGCCGTTACGGAATTCGTAATCGGCACGGCCAACATATTTACCCCACTCATGCGCCTGAACAATGTAAGTACCGTTTTGTTGGTCTGGCTGACACTCATCACCCGGTTTAAAGTTCTTTTTGATAACGTTAGGACCTTCCATACAAACGGGCTCTTGTGAGTGACCACCCACAATCATGTCCAAATCGCCTTCATTAAGGTAACGCGCCAAAGCTACATCACCCGGCGCATTGATGCCACGGTTGCCATTTTCGTAGTGACCCATGTGCGTAACAGCGAAAATCAGATCCGGATTTTCTGTTTTTTTCAGTTCTGCAATCAGCTCTTTCGCTTCCGCTTTCGGGTCGCGGAAGTCCACTTGACCGATAAACTCAGGATTTCCCAACTTCGCGGTATCTTCTGTTGTCAGACCAATAACCGCAATTTTAATGCCTTGCTTATTGAACATCGCGTAAGGTTGGAATAAACGCTTGCCCGTTTTTTTGTCGTAGATGTTGGCTGACAGCATTGGGAAGTTAGCCCAATCTTGCTGTTTGAATAGCACGTCTAGCGGATTATCAAATTCGTGATTGCCTAACGCCATCGCGTCGTAGCCAATCTTACTCATGCCTTTGAAATCTGGTTCAGCGTCTTGTAAATCAGATTCAGGAACGCCGGTATTAATATCACCACCAGACAGCAACAGCACGCTGCCTCCTTCTGCTTGAATTTCATCACGCAGATCATCGATCAACGTCTTGCGCGCGGCCATGCCGTACTCACCGTGTTTATTCTGCCAAAAACGACCGTGGTGATCGTTGGTGTGTAAGACAGTCAATTTATAAGTGGTATCTGCATTCCATTCATGAGCAGGTTGCGAAGCACATCCAGCCAGCGAGGCCAAAATAGCGGCACTCAAAGCAGTTTTGATAATCAGACGCTGATTCATTTTTTTTCCTTTTTCTTATCGGGATTACTGATGCACATTTTCAAACATTAGAGCTATTTGAAAACCACGCGCACCCTAACACATTGATTTCATAATTATGATGCATTGTTTAGCAATAACAAATTCATCAGTAACAAGTTTGAGAATTTACGGTTTATCAGATAAAAAAATAGCCAACTCTAGGTTGGCTATTTTATTTTTCATCATGAACAGTAACGATTCATTACTTGATATCGATGTTTTCAAAGCTCTTAATCAAGTCATCTAGTGACTTCATTTGCGCCAAGAATGGCTCTAGTTTGTCTAGAGGCAGTGCAGATGGGCCATCACAACGTGCTTGATCTGGGTTCGGGTGCGCTTCGATAAATAGACCCGCAATGCCTGTCGCTAGACCCGCTTTTGCAAGCTCAACTGTTTGCTCACGACGGCCGCCAGATGCTGCGCCTGATGGGTCACGCATTTGTAGTGAGTGCGTTACGTCAAAGATGATTGGGCTACCTTTCGACGCGTTCTTCATTACACCAAAGCCAAGCATGTCTACAACTAGGTTATCGTAACCGTGGCAAGAACCGCGCTCACATAGGATGATCTTGTCGTTACCACATTCCGCGAATTTCTCAACGATGTTACCCACTTGACCAGGGCTCATAAATTGAGGTTTCTTCACGTTGATCACTGCGCCTGTTTTCGCCATTGCTTCAACTAGGTCAGTTTGACGAGCTAGAAATGCAGGAAGCTGAATAACGTCTACCACGTCAGCGACAGGTTGAGCTTGTGCTTCTGTGTGAACGTCAGTGATGATCTTAACGCCAAAAGTGTCTTTTAGCTCTTGGAAGATTTTCATACCTTCTTCAAGGCCTGGGCCACGGTATGAATGAACAGAACTGCGGTTTGCTTTGTCGAACGACGCCTTGAATACGTAAGGAATGCCCAGTTTGTCTGTTACTTTTACGTAATGCTCACAGATCTGCATAGCAAGATCACGAGACTCAAGAACGTTCATACCTGCAAATAGGGTGAATGGCTTGTCGTTAGCAACCTGAATGTCGCCGATATTAACGATTTTCTGTTCCATTATGATTCTCTTTTTTCTGTCCACGGTATGCCACGCTTGGGCACTCCGATAAAATTAGTGAAGCGTGACGTGTTTTTCACTCATCGCATTAACTTGTGATTTTAGTAGCTCAGACGCAGGATCGTCGGGACATTGGTCAATAAAGTACTGAAAGTCAGATACCGCGACCTGATGACACTCAAGCTGTTGGAAGATAAAACCGCGATCACGAATCTCGTATGGGTCATCTGGCACAAAGGTCAACGCCAGATTAGTACAGCGCAGCGCCAGTGTGTAACGCTCTTCTCTCAGCATCGCGCTTTTAATCAACGCCAACCAGCGACCAATCACTGTCGGATTATCCGCTTCGTCAAAATGTTCTGGTTTAAGTTGCGCTAACGGTCCTTCTTGACCGATTAACCAAGCTTGAAGGATTTTCTCACCAACATACTCCCCGTTGAACGGGTTAATGTAGTCTGGTGTTTTGTGCATCCAATCCACTTTAATTAGGAACTGAGTTGGGAATGTCACACCTTTCATAGGGAAGCCAAGACGATTGCCTAAGTACAATAAAATTGCACCTAAGCTGACCGGTATACCTTTTTTACGCTCTAGCACTTTATCGATAAAGCTGTTGTCAGAGATAAAGTACTCTTGGTCGTCACCTTTGAAGCCCCACTCATGGAAAAACAGACGTAGGAAAGAGTCGAAACGCTGCTCTTCATCTGTTTCATGGATAAGCGTTGCTTCTGCTTCTTGGTACAGACGCTCTAGCTCTTGCTTAGCCCAATGGACGTTGGTTTCTGGATTAACGGATTTATTGAGCTCTAACGCTCCTTCCACCAGCGCCATGTTGTCAAAATCTTCGTCAAAAAACTCAAGCATGACGATTACCCAAATAAAGTTGGACTCTTAGACACGGCGATGTTAGCCGCCATGACCAACCAACCGAGTGCGCCAAAGAGACCGAAAATTTGCAGCAATTTATTTTTAGCTAATTTTAGAGCGAAGAAGCCCAGAGCAATGTACGCCAACACACACGTGATCTTGTTGGTTAGCCAAGGTGCTGAGTCTGTAAATGGAATGAAGCCAGTAACAAAGATCAAAGCAACACCTGACAACAACAGCGCGGTATCAACAATATGTGGAAAAACTTTCAGAAAACGATGGTTGCGCTTTGGAGAGTTCATCATCATTAACGCGAATCGAATCGACAACAATGTGGCACTCAGTGCGATGGTGACAAGGTGAATATGTTTTAGAGCTACGTACATTTTTCTTCTCTTTTAATAAATTACTGCTGACTTGCTCGTTCTTATGAAGGCTGGTAGCAACCGAGGGTCACTCGATCATTCCCACCATAATCTTTTTCGGTGACAACTTGCTGATAACCAAAGCCACTCATGATCTCACGAACCGCCTCGCCTTGGTCGTAACCGTGTTCGAAGGCAAGCCAACCGCCCTCTTCAAGATACTGACGAGCCAAATCGGAGATATGGCGAATATCCGCTAAGCCATTTTCATCAGCGACCAGCGCGGATTTTGGCTCAAAACGAACGTCACCTTGGGATAAATGCGGATCTTTCTCGTCAATATACGGCGGATTGGAAACAATTAAAGCAAACTTTGTTCCCTCTGCAATAGGCTCGAACCAGCTACCTTGGTCAAACGTCACATTTTTGATGTTTAGCTGCGCGGCATTGTACTCAGCAAGCTCTTTGGCCTCTTGTTTGAGGTCAACTCCCATTACCTGACGATTCGGTAGCTCAGACGCTAATGCCAACGCAATTGCTCCTGTCCCCGTGCCTAGATCTAGAATCGATCCGGTCTGCCCATAGGTTTTATCCAAAGCAACTTCCACCAAACGCTCGGTGTCTGGTCTTGGGATCAAGGTAGTAGGAGAAACTTTGAGAGGTAGAGACCAAAACTCGCGCTCACCAATAATGTAAGCAACGGGTTCGCCTGTTAAGCGCCTTGCGAGTAAAGCATCAAACTGCGCTTGTTGCTCAGGTTCCAATGCTTTTTCTGGCCACGTTAGCAAATAGGTTCGCGGTTTGCCAAGAACATGGCAAAGAAGGACAGCTGCATCGAGAGAAGGCGACTCTTTGCCGCCTTCTGTCAGTTTTGCCGTCGCACTTTTCAGTGCTTGCTCAATGGATTGAACTTGGCTCATCGATTAAGCGTTCTCAGCTAGCGCCGCTAGTTGGTCTGCTTGGTGTTCTTGAACCACTGGGTCAATCAAGCTTTGTAGGTCGCCTTCCATCACTTCATTCAAACGGTAGATGGTTAGGTTGATTCGGTGGTCAGAAACACGGCCTTGCGGGTAGTTGTAAGTACGGATACGGTCACTGCGGTCACCAGAACCTAGTAGGTTACGACGCGTGTCAGACACTTCTGCCGCACGACGCTCTTGTTCCGCTTGAACGATACGAGCAGCCAGTACTGCCATCGCTTTCGCTTTGTTCTTATGCTGTGAACGCTCGTCTTGACACTCTACCACTGTACCCGTTGGTAAGTGGGTAATACGGATTGCAGAATCCGTAGTGTTAACGTGCTGACCACCCGCGCCAGATGCACGGAACGTATCGATTTTTAGGTCTGCCGCTTTGATTTCTGGCAGATCCGCCTCTGGGATTTCCGCCATAACCGCTACTGTACACGCAGAAGTATGCACACGACCTTGAGATTCTGTCGCTGGTACACGTTGTACACGGTGACCGCCAGATTCAAACTTCAGTACGCCGTATGCACCATCGCCGCTCACTTTCGCGATCATCTCTTTGTAACCACCGTGCTCCGCTTCGTTTGAAGACATCACTTCAATGCGCCAGCCACGCTTTTCTGCGTATTTGCTGTACATACGGAATAGGTCGCCAGCGAAGATACCTGCTTCATCACCGCCTGCACCAGCGCGGATTTCAAGGAAACAGTTACGATCATCGTTTGGATCTTTTGGAAGAAGAAGAATTTGCAACTCATCAGCAAGACGTTCAATCGCTTCTTTCGCGTCTTTGATCTCTTCTTGAGCCATTTCACGCATTTCTTCGTCGTCTTCTTTTGCCATCTCTTCAGCGGCAGCAAGATCGTCTTGAGCTTGTTGGTAAGCTTGGAAGCACTTAGTTACTTCTTCTAGCTGAGAGTACTCTTTTGATAGAGCACGGAATTTGTCCTGATCTCCAATTACATCAGGATCACCAAGAAGATGTTGAACTTCTTCGTAACGTTCTACTAGCGTTTCTAGCTTAGTCAGAATAGAGGCTTTCATAGTGTCGTTTTCTTAATAAAAAGCGTGAGTTACAGATCATCTAAGCCAAGCGTTTGGCGGATAATCGTTAATTTTGCTGGTTCGCCTTGTTCCGCCGCACTTTGTAGTGCGCGTGTTGGGGCGTGAATCAGTTTGTTGGTGAGTTTATTACTAAGTTCGCGCAGTACTTTCTCCGGATCTGCGCCAGCTGCCAATGATTGCAGGCTTTTACTCAGTAACTCTTCACGTATTTCGTTCGCCGACTTACGATAATCGCGAATACTATCAACCGCTTGCAGTGAGCGTAGCCACGTCATAAACGACGCACTTTCTTCACTAACAATGGCTTCGGCCTGAATCGCTTCAACTTTACGTTGCTCAATATTGCTATCGATGATCGACTGCAAGTCGTCCACCGAATACAGATAAGCATCGCTCAATTCGCCAACTTGCGCTTCCACATCACGTGGTACAGCAATATCGACTAACAGAATAGGTTGATGACGACGTTGTTTCAGCGCCGTTTCGACCATGCCTTTACCAATAATAGGTAACGGACTCGCTGTTGAGCTAATCACGATGTCCGCTCTTGCGAGGTGGTCTGGGATTTCGTTCAGGCTGATTACTTCTGCACCAAACTGCTCAGCTAACCCTTGAGCACGCTCTTTGGTGCGGTTTGCGACTATCATTTTTGTGCAGCCGTTCGACGCTAAGTGTTTCGCGACCAGTTCGATGGTTTCACCTGCCCCGACGAGTAAGACTGTCGAGTCAGATAACGATTCGAAAATGTGTTTTGCTAATGTACATGCGGCGTAAGCCACCGACACAGCATTGCCACCGATATCAGTTTCCGTACGAACTCGTTTTGCAACAGAAAACGTTTTTTGGAACAGCTTATCAATCGACGAGTCTACAGCTTGATGATCACGTGAATCAGAAAATGCCTGTTTCACTTGACCTAAGATCTGCGGCTCACCAAGTACCAGTGAATCAAGGCCACACGAGACGCGCATCAAGTGTTTAATTGCCGCTTGTTCTTCGTGTACATACAAACTTGGCATCAAGTCTTCACGGCTCACTTGGTGAAATTGAGCGAGCCAATCGATCAGCTTGTTTCGCGCTCCTTGCTTAACGTCGCAGTACAACTCAGTACGGTTACAGGTTGAAACAATCACACTGCCGTTAACCGCTTCGTGCTCTCTGAGTTGCTCAAGTGCAGGGCCGAGCTTATCAGGCCCGAACGCCACTTTCTCTCGCAAGTCAACAGACGCTGTATTGTGATTAATTCCAATAGCAAGCAAGGACATCTAACGTGGTATCTCTGAGATCGGTTATAAAATAGGTTCAGAATTTTACTGTAAGCACGCATTTATTGAAAGGGTAAGCCGGATTTGTTTTCCTAAGTCCGTCTTTTCAATGCTATAGTTGTGAGCGATTCCCGATGAAACTGATTAATAAGCCATCAAACATGACCTTACGTTCCTTTCTCATCTTTCTCTTGTCGAGCCTTATTCTCGCTGGGTGTAGTTCCGTTCCTGAAAGCGTCACCAGCGTCGAATGGCAAGCTCATGAACAACGTCTTGAAACCATCCATGATTTTCAAGCGACCGGGAAATTAGGCTACATCGGCCCCGACCAAAGACAAAGTCTGAACTTTTTTTGGAAGCACTCCACCGCTTTAAGCCAACTTCGATTAACCACTGTCTTGGGACAAACCGCATTAAAACTGACGATTACCCCACAAGGGGCAACGGTTGAAACGTATGATGACCAAGTCCTTTCAGCACGCAACGCTAATCAACTGATTTATCGCCTCACAGGCTTGATGATGCCAGTTGACCACATGCCCGACTGGTTACTCGGTTTACCTACAGATGCAGATACATTCCAGCTTTCTCCGGCCAACACACTGCAAACCTTAGACAAACAGATAGGTCTTAACGACTGGAAAATCGCTTACGAACGTTATGGCGACGTAGAATGGCACGAACAGACGCTTCCATTACCGAATAAACTAAAGCTGACGACATCAGACGTAAAAATCAATCTAGTGATCACAAAATGGAACATCACCCAATGATCGAAACTTCAACCCGCTGGCCGTCTCCGGCGAAATTGAATCTCTTTCTATACATCAATGGCCGCACAGAAAACGGCTATCACGAGTTACAAACCTTATTCCAATTCGTCGATCACGGCGATGAGCTCACCATTCAAGCAAACCATTCTGGTGATATTACGATTTCTCCAGAGATAGAGGGTGTGCCTCTTCAAGACAATTTAATTTGGAAAGCTGCAACTGCGCTGCAAAATTACGCTCACTGCTCTTTTGGCGCGCATATCGAACTGCACAAAATTTTACCAATGGGTGGTGGAATTGGCGGCGGCTCTTCAAATGCCGCTACGACACTTGTGGCACTCAACTACTTGTGGCAGCTCAATTTAAATGATGATGAATTGGCCGAGATTGGCCTAAAACTGGGCGCTGACGTGCCTGTTTTTGTGCGCGGTTTTTCCGCTTTTGCTGAAGGTGTGGGTGAAAAACTTTCTCCAGCCAACCCGGAAGAAAAGTGGTATCTCGTCGTGAGACCAAATGTTTCTATTGCGACAGCGGATATATTCCGTCATCCAGATCTGACACGAAACACACCAAAACGAGATCTAGAAACACTTTTGAACGCGCCGAGCGTAAACGATTGCGAAAAAATTGTACGAATGCTCTACCCAGAGGTTGATAAGCAACTTTCATGGCTGCTACAATACGCGCCGTCAAGATTGACGGGGACAGGATCTTGCGTTTTTGCTGAATTTTCGAGCAAATCGGAAGCAGAAACTATCCTTGCACAACTCTCTGATAAAGTCTCGGCATTTGTCGCTCAAGGGCGCAATATTTCGCCACTAAAAGAGACTTTGGCTGAATACCAATCAGCCTCACACCGACCTATTTAAAACTGGACGCAAACCCGAGGTTTCCACCGTGCCTGATATGAAGCTATTTGCTGGTAACGCAACACCTGAACTAGCCCAACGTATTGCTGATCGTCTTTACATCTCTCTTGGTGATGCATCTGTTTCTCGCTTTTCTGATGGCGAAGTTGCAGTTCAAATCAATGAGAATGTTCGTGGTAGCGATGTTTTCATCATTCAATCCACTTGTGCACCGACTAACGACAACCTAATGGAATTGGTTGTTATGATTGATGCAATGCGCCGTGCTTCAGCAGGCCGTATCACTGCAGTTATCCCTTACTTTGGTTACGCCCGTCAAGATCGTCGTGTACGTTCTGCTCGTGTGCCAATTACTGCAAAAGTTGTTGCTGATTTCCTATCTAACGTTGGTGTTGACCGCGTTCTTACTATCGACCTACACGCAGAGCAAATCCAAGGCTTCTTCGATGTTCCTGTAGATAACATCTTCGGTACTCCTGTACTACTTGAAGACATGCAATCTCGCGGTCTAGATAACCCAGTAGTGGTTTCTCCTGACCTAGGTGGTGTGGTTCGAGCTCGTGCAACGGCGAAAGCGCTAGGCGACATCGATATTGCTATCGTTGATAAGCGTCGTCCACGTGCAAACGTTTCTGAAGTGATGAACCTAATCGGTGATGTTGAAGGTCGCGACTGTGTGATCGTTGATGACATGATCGATACAGGTGGCACTCTATGTAAAGCAGCTGAAGCGCTAAAAGAGCGCGGAGCTAAGCGTGTATTCGCTTACGCAACTCACGCTGTATTCTCTGGTAACGCTGCAGACAACATTAAGAACTCTGTTCTTGACCAAGTTATCGTAACTGACTCTATCTCTCTTTCTAAAGAGATGGCGGCGACAGGCAAAGTAACCACACTAAGCCTATCTCGTATGCTAGCTGAAGCAATCCGTCGCATCAGCAACGAAGAGTCAATCTCTGCAATGTTCAACTAATCCGAACATTTCAGTTAGACTGATTTCAAAAGCACCCCTCTATGGGGTGTTTTTTATTTGTATCGATAGGCAGAAAATCCCTTGGTCGCCCACTGTGAGAATTCTGTGCTATTATACTGCGCTTTTTGAGATTCCAGAGAGATCCTAACCTTGACTCAACCAATCAAACTTCTTGTTGGTCTTGCTAATCCGGGACCAGAATATGCCAAAACTCGCCATAATGCGGGCGCTTGGGTTGTAGAAGAATTAGCACGCGTCCATAACGTTACCCTGAAGAACGAACCAAAGTTCTTTGGCCTAACCGGACGCATCATGGTCAACGGCCAGGATCTCCGTTTGCTTATCCCTACCACTTTCATGAACCTCTCTGGAAAAGCGATCGCTGCTTTGGCGAAGTTTTACCAAATTAAGCCAGAAGAGATCATGGTTGCTCACGACGAGCTAGACTTACCGCCAGGTGTCGCTAAGTTTAAAAAAGGTGGTGGCCACGGGGGCCACAACGGACTACGTGACACAATAAGCAAACTGGGCAATAACAAAGATTTTTATCGTCTTCGTATCGGCATTGGCCATCCGGGACACAAAGATAAAGTGGCAGGTTTTGTATTAGGTAAAGCTCCAGCGAAAGAGCAAGAGCTACTAGATGCCGCAGCAGATGAAGCTGTTCGTTGTCTAGACATCCTGATTAAGGATGGCCTATCCAAAGCACAAAACCGCCTCCACACGTTCAAAGCTGAATAAGGTTACTATCATGGGTTTTAAATGTGGCATCGTTGGTCTACCTAACGTTGGTAAATCAACTCTGTTTAACGCACTAACTAAAGCGGGTATTGAAGCAGCAAACTTCCCGTTCTGTACCATCGAACCAAACACTGGTGTGGTTCCTGTGCCAGATCTACGTCTAGACGCACTAGCAAAGATCGTTAACCCACAGAAAGTTCTACCTACTACAATGGAATTCGTAGACATCGCTGGTTTGGTTGCGGGCGCATCTCGTGGTGAAGGCCTAGGTAACAAATTCCTAGCGAACATCCGTGAAACAGACGCTATCGGTCACGTTGTACGCTGTTTCGAAAACGAAAATATCGTTCACGTTGCAGGTAAAGTATCTCCAATCGAAGATATTGAAGTAATCAACCTTGAACTAGCTATGGCTGACCTTGATTCTTGTGAGCGCGCGATTCAGCGTAACGCGAAGAAAGCAAAAGGCGGCGACAAAGACGCGAAGTTCGAGCTGACAGTTCTAGAAAAGCTGCTTCCTGTACTAACAGAAGGTGGTTCAGCGCGTACCGTTGAGCTTTCTAAAGAAGAACTAGCAGCTGTAGGTTACCTAAACTTCCTCACGCTAAAACCAACCATGTACATTGCAAACGTAAATGAAGATGGTTTTGAAGACAACCCGTACCTAGACGCAGTACGTGAGTTCGCAGCAAAAGAAAACAACGTGGTTGTTCCTGTATGTGCAGCGATCGAATCAGAAATGGCTGAACTAGAAGACGACGAACGCGAAGAGTTTTTAGCGGATCTAGGCATCGAAGAACCTGGTCTAAACCGCGTAATTCGTGCTGGTTACGAACTGCTAAGTCTACAGACGTACTTCACAGCTGGCGTTAAAGAAGTTCGTGCATGGACAATTCCTGTTGGCGCAACAGCACCAAAGGCAGCAGCGAAGATCCACACTGACTTTGAAAAAGGCTTCATCCGTGCAGAAGTCGTTGGTTACGAAGACTTCATCCAATACAACGGTGAAAACGGAGCAAAAGACGCAGGTAAATGGCGTCTAGAAGGTAAAGACTACATCGTAAAAGATGGCGACGTTGTACACTTCCGCTTCAACGTATAATTAAGTGAATGAAATTCAAACACTTCATTTACATAAAAAGCCAGCAGTTATGCTGGCTTTTTTTATGTCTGCAATAAACGCCACAAAGTTAAGTTCCTTGCTTCAAGCTAATTTATTTCCAGTTTTAGATCATAAACACGCCTCTTTGTTTAAAAAGAAAGCGAACGATGTTTTTTGGGGGATTTATTTAAAAAAACTGTTGACGGATCTCACTCAACTTCGCATAATGCGCGCCGTTCCCAACGACAAGGCAACAAAGCGTTGAGAGCAAAAAATATGGTTTTGGCTACGTAGCTCAGCTGGTTAGAGCACATCACTCATAATGATGGGGTCACAGGTTCGAATCCCGTCGTAGCCACCATTCCTAAACGTTCTTTAATTAAGAGCACTTAGGAATAGATGCGGAAGTGGCGGAATTGGTAGACGCACCAGATTTAGGTTCTGGCGCCGCAAGGTGTGAGAGTTCAAGTCTCTCCTTCCGCACCATATTTTAAGTAGTTGAAAAACTACTGCCTGCAGGTCTATCGCCAAGCGGTAAGGCAGCGGCTTTTGATGCCGCCATTCCCTGGTTCGAATCCAGGTAGACCTGCCATTATTCAAAGTGAGATTCCTTGATAAAAGGGTTGTCACTGAGAGCGCGAAGGTTTATATTGTCTCGCTCCAAAAGATGGCTACGTAGCTCAGCTGGTTAGAGCACATCACTCATAATGATGGGGTCACAGGTTCGAATCCCGTCGTAGCCACCATTCTTTCTTAATGAAAGAAACAAGAAATATAACTGTTAGTTTTTACCAATTAACTGATGGTTTATAGAGTTCAAGACGCGGAAGTGGCGGAATTGGTAGACGCACCAGATTTAGGTTCTGGCGCCGCAAGGTGTGAGAGTTCAAGTCTCTCCTTCCGCACCATCTTGATTCAACTCTATATAAAGAATATTTGCGGAAATGGCGGAATTGGTAGACGCACCAGATTTAGGTTCTGGCGCCGCAAGGTGTGAGAGTTCAAGTCTCTCTTTCCGCACCATTCTTTCTCTAGAAATAGAGATGATATAGTCTCATGACTATTGTCTGCAGGTCTATCGCCAAGCGGTAAGGCAGCGGCTTTTGATGCCGCCATTCCCTGGTTCGAATCCAGGTAGACCTGCCATTATTTTACGTTATTGAGTTTTACTCAGTAACTATGCGGAAGTGGCGGAATTGGTAGACGCACCAGATTTAGGTTCTGGCGCCGCAAGGTGTGAGAGTTCAAGTCTCTCCTTCCGCACCATATTTCAAGTAGTGAAAACTACTGCCTGTAGGGCTATCGCCAAGCGGTAAGGCAGCGGCTTTTGATGCCGCCATTCCCTGGTTCGAATCCAGGTAGCCCTGCCATTACAAAACGTTGTTGAGGTTTTACCAATTACCTTGATGACTACAAGATAAGTTGCGGAAGTGGCGGAATTGGTAGACGCACCAGATTTAGGTTCTGGCGCCGCAAGGTGTGAGAGTTCAAGTCTCTCCTTCCGCACCATATTTTAAGTAGTTGAAAAACTACTGCCTGCAGGTCTATCGCCAAGCGGTAAGGCAGCGGCTTTTGATGCCGCCATTCCCTGGTTCGAATCCAGGTAGACCTGCCATATACAATGTTGTTAAGGATCACCAATTTCCTTGATAACTATAAATCAAGATGCGGAAGTGGCGGAATTGGTAGACGCACCAGATTTAGGTTCTGGCGCCGCAAGGTGTGAGAGTTCAAGTCTCTCCTTCCGCACCATTCTTGATTTGAACAATTTGAGATGGCTACGTAGCTCAGCTGGTTAGAGCACATCACTCATAATGATGGGGTCACAGGTTCGAATCCCGTCGTAGCCACCATTTATAACGTTATTTAGGTTTTACCAATTACCTTTATAACTACAGAATAAGATGCGGAAGTGGCGGAATTGGTAGACGCACCAGATTTAGGTTCTGGCGCCGTAAGGTGTGAGAGTTCAAGTCTCTCCTTCCGCACCATCTTAATAATCATCTACAATATCAAATATGCGGAAATGGCGGAATTGGTAGACGCACCAGATTTAGGTTCTGGCGCCGCAAGGTGTGAGAGTTCAAGTCTCTCTTTCCGCACCATACTTTCCTTGTTTTGGAAAGCGCTTAGTTGAAAGGCTAAGACCTGTAGGGCTATCGCCAAGCGGTAAGGCAGCGGCTTTTGATGCCGCCATTCCCTGGTTCGAATCCAGGTAGCCCTGCCATTACAAAACGTTGTTGAGGTTTTACCAATTACCTTGATGACTACAAGATAAGTTGCGGAAGTGGCGGAATTGGTAGACGCACCAGATTTAGGTTCTGGCGCCGCAAGGTGTGAGAGTTCAAGTCTCTCCTTCCGCACCATCATTGAAAACCCAGCATTAATTTGCTGGGTTTTTTCTTTTTTCCGATTCTGGACTCGGTAGATCATTGATTTACCGAATTAAAAAAGCGAGCTCATGGCTCGCTTTTTTTCTATCTGGTTTGCTACGTAATACTTAGCCTACATACCTAACGCGTACTTCAATACTTGTGCTTTGATCGGCCCTGAATTTTCAGCCAGCTTTAATGCTGCATTGCGTGCAAGCTTCAAAGGCCCCAAATCATTGCTAAAGCCTTTGTAGAAAAAATCCATACCGGTCTGCATTAGAAGATTGTCCGGGCGACGAGTACGCTCATATTTTGCTAATAGAGCATCCGTTAACTCATCTTGCCCTTGTGTCACTGATAGCAATACATCAACGTCTTTAAAGCCTAAATTCACGCCCTGCCCCGCTAATGGATTGATTGTATGCGCTGAATCACCAACTAGCACACAACCTCTATGCGAATAGGACTGCGCGTGTCGACGTGTCAAAGGGAAAGAACCAAACTGCAGAACTTCGATATCTCCAAGCTCTTTAGGAAAGTGACGCACGATCTCTTCTCTTAATTGAGGTTTGGTCATAGCGCAAAGCTGTTTGATTCGTTTTGGGGAATCATACCAAACTAGAGATCCTTGCCCGACTTCTTGTCCATCTTCTGTCAATGAACACAAAGGTAGGAAAGAGCGAGGCCCACTAGGAGTGAACTGTTGCCAAGTAATGTCTTGTTGTGGCAACTCAGTTTTAACATTGATGAGCATACAATGTTGACGGTAATCCCAAGCAGTTAGGCCAATACCCGCTAGCTGACGTACTTTAGAATTGGCACCATCAGCGCCAATGATCCAGTTCGCATCAAACTGTTTGCCGCTTTCTAGCGTGATACGGTTTCCATCATTGAAATCGATGTCTTTTAATCGCTCAGGACACTTCACCGTTAAGTTGTCGAATTGCGCGAAAGCTTGCCAAAGGCCAAGTTGGATTAGGCGGTTTTCAACGATGTAGCCAAGTTGATCCAATGAAAGCTCATCAGAATGAAAACGAGTACGACACTCAGGATGCTCCCAAGTTTCCAGACGACGATAGGGACAGACGCGCATTGCTTCGATCGCCGACCAAGCATCTAATGATTCAAGTAATTTCACCGATTGATGTGAAATAGCAGAAACTCGCACGTCCAGAGCTTGAGCAGCATCGAATGCTTTAGGCTCCGCTCCTTCAACTACCACTACGCTTCTACCTTGCTTGGCAAATCCAACCGCGACAGCTGCCCCGACCATGCCGCCACCGATTACGGCGATGTCATACTTGTTCATTTTTTGCTCTTCATCATGCTGATTATTTGGCGTTTTTCAATTGTACGTTCCGAGGCTATTTTTACAAAATTGTTTAACAAAAAACCTTGCTGTATATAGGGCAAAAAACTAGATTTCATCAGGGTTTGCAGAGAATTCGTCAGATCACTAGTCAGGTGCTTTTTAAAGCAGTACAATACGCCGCTTACCGCCGTGATGGCGGCTATAATTTGAGCAATAGCTCTCCAATTTAAGTACAACTGAACGAGCGAAAGTGAGATGAGTAAGAAACTGCTAATTAAAACCTGGGGCTGCCAGATGAACGAATACGATTCATCAAAAATGGCCGACCTGCTTAATGCTGCAAACGGCTATGAGCTGACGGAAGAGCCAGAGGAAGCAGACGTACTTCTACTTAACACCTGTTCGATCCGTGAAAAAGCGCAAGAGAAAGTTTTCCACCAGCTAGGCCGTTGGAAAACACTAAAAGATAAAAAACCTGGCGTAGTTATCGGTGTAGGTGGTTGTGTAGCAACACAAGAAGGTGACCACATCCGTGAGCGTGCACCATACGTTGACGTGATCTTTGGCCCTCAAACTCTGCACCGCCTACCTGAGATGATCAAACAATCTCAAACTGACGATGCACCGGTAATGGACATTTCGTTCCCAGAGATTGAAAAGTTCGACCGCCTACCTGAGCCACGTGCAGAAGGTGCGACGGCGTTTGTTTCTATCATGGAAGGCTGTTCAAAATACTGCACTTACTGCGTTGTACCATACACTCGTGGTGAAGAAGTTAGTCGTCCAATGGATGACGTGTTATTCGAGATTGCACAGCTAGCAGAACAAGGTGTACGTGAAGTTAACCTACTAGGTCAAAACGTAAACGCATACCGTGGCCCTATGCACGACGGCGAGATCTGTTCTTTTGCTGAACTGCTTCGTCTCGTTGCATCTATCGATGGTATCGACCGTATTCGTTTCACGACTAGCCACCCGCTAGAGTTTACAGACGACATCATCGCGGTTTACGAAGATACCCCGGAGCTTGTGAGTTTCCTACACCTGCCAGTACAAAGTGGTAGTGACCGTATTCTAACGATGATGAAGCGTCCTCACACAGCTATCGAGTACAAGTCGATCATCCGTAAACTACGTAAAGCGCGTCCTGATATCCAAATCAGTTCTGACTTTATTGTTGGTTTCCCTGGTGAAACAGACAAAGACTTCCAAGACACAATGAAGCTAATCAAAGACGTAGACTTTGACATGAGCTTCAGCTTTATCTTCTCACCTCGTCCAGGTACACCAGCGGCAGATTACCCTTGTGATATACCAGAGCAAGTGAAAAAAGAGCGTCTATACGAGCTGCAACAAACCATCAATGCACAAGCAATGCGTTACTCACGCCTAATGCTTGGTACTGAGCAGCGTGTACTGGTTGAAGGCCCTTCTAAGAAAAACCTAATGGAACTGCGCGCTCGTACAGAAAACAACCGTGTAGTAAACTTTGAAGGTAGCGCAGACCTAATTGGTCAGTTCGTTGACGTGAAGATTACGGACGTATTTGCAAACTCGCTACGTGGTGAGCTAGTACGTACAGAAAAAGACATGGACCTTCGTAGTGTGATTTCTCCAACACAAATGATGGCGAAAACACGTCGCGAAGATGAGCTAGGTGTAGCTACTTTTACGCCATAAGCTCGTATAAATCGCCATGGAGAGCCTGGTCGTCATCAGGCTCTCATTGAGTGGCATAAAATGAGAGGCAACATTGAGCAATAAAATCGTAACTCTAGAAATTAACCTAGAACCTTCAGATAACCGCCGACTTGCTAGCCTGTGCGGTCCATTCGACGACAACATCAAGCATTTAGAACGCCGTCTAGGCGTTGAAATCAACCATCGTAGTGACCATTTTACCATTGTTGGTAAGCCTCACACCTCAGCGGCTGCGCTGGACATTCTAAAAACGCTTTATGTAGATACTGCGCCTGTGCGTGGCGAGATCCCAGATATCGAACCAGAACAAATTCATCTGGCGATCAAAGAATCTGGCGTATTAGAACAAAATACCGAGTCAAGTATTGCGCACGGTAAAGAAGTGTTCGTAAAAACCAAAAAAGGCGTCATTAAACCGCGCACACCAAACCAAGCTCAATACTTGGTCAATATGGTTACGCACGACATCTCTTTTGGTATTGGTCCTGCAGGTACAGGTAAGACTTACCTTGCCGTTGCAGCAGCAGTTGATGCACTAGAACGCCAAGAAATTCGTCGCATTCTTTTGACACGTCCGGCGGTAGAAGCGGGTGAAAAACTGGGTTTCTTACCTGGTGACTTAAGCCAAAAGGTTGACCCATACCTTCGTCCACTGTACGACGCATTATTCGAGATGCTAGGCTTCGAGCGAGTTGAAAAGCTGATTGAACGCAACGTTATAGAGGTCGCTCCTCTGGCATACATGCGCGGTCGTACGCTGAACGATGCTTTCATCATTTTAGATGAAAGTCAGAACACCACCGTTGAACAGATGAAAATGTTCCTGACTCGTATTGGTTTCAATTCGCGTGCGGTTATTACTGGTGACGTCACTCAGATCGACTTACCTCGTGGTGCGAAGTCAGGTCTTCGTCATGCGATTGAAGTGCTCAGTGAAGTCGACGACATCAGCTTTAACTTCTTCCAAGCAGATGACGTTGTTCGCCACCCTGTGGTTGCTCGCATCGTCAACGCCTACGAGAAGTGGGAAGCGCAAGATCAAAAAGAACGTAAAGAGTTCGAGAAACGTCGCCGTGAAGAGCGTGATGCTAAACTGTTAGAAGCAGCGAAAGCAGAACTTAGCGCTCAAGTCGCTGCAACTAAGGAATAAAAATGGCAATTGAACTTGATCTGCAACTGGCAGTCGAAAATGAAGAAGGCTTACCTTCGCAGCAAGACTTCCAACTTTGGTTAGACAAGACCATCCCTCTTTTCCAACCTCAAGCAGAAGTGACAATTCGAATTGTCGATGAGAAAGAAAGCCACGATCTTAACCATGAGTATCGTGGTAAAGATAAGCCGACGAATGTGCTTTCTTTCCCATTTGAAGCGCCTCCTGGCATGGAGATTGACCTTTTGGGCGATCTTATTATTTGCCGCCAAGTTGTTGAAAAAGAGGCAATTGAACAGAATAAGCCTCTGTTAGCACATTGGGCGCATATGGTTGTACATGGCAGCTTGCATCTGCTAGGTTATGATCATATCGAGGATGACGAAGCTGAAGAGATGGAGTCACTCGAAACCGAAATCATGCAAGGTATGGGTTATGAAGACCCTTATATTGCTGAAAAAGAGTAACCCTTTGGGTACTCGACAGGGAAAGGCGAACCAATAAAACAGTTCTCGCGTTCGCCTCTCTACGTGAGCTATCACACGTCTGATAGCGTTACTTAATTGAGAAACAATGAACGAAGATAATTCTCCCTCTTCTAACGAAGGTAAGAAAGAAAAGGCAGAAGGTCCGAGTAGAAAGTCCTTCTTTGAACGCCTAGGTCAACTATTTCAAGGCGAACCAAAAGACCGCCAAGAGCTTGTGGATGTAATCCGCGACTCAGAAGTAAATGACCTGATTGACCACGACACTCGCGATATGCTCGAAGGTGTTATGGAAATCTCCGAAATGCGTGTGCGTGACATCATGATCCCGCGTTCGCAAATGGTCACCGTTGAGCGCACTGACGATTTAGATACTCTAATCGCACTTATTACCGATGCTCAGCACTCTCGCTACCCAGTAATCAGCGAAGATAAAGACCATGTGGAAGGTATTCTTCTTGCGAAGGACTTACTTAAATACTTAGGCTCAGGCAGTAACCCATTTGATATTGAAGAAGTAATTCGACCTGCAGTTGTGGTACCGGAAAGCAAACGTGTTGACCGCCTGCTAAAAGAGTTCCGTGAAGAACGCTATCATATGGCGATTGTTGTCGATGAATTCGGTGGTGTTTCTGGTCTTGTGACCATTGAAGATATCCTGGAAGAAATCGTCGGGGATATCGAAGATGAATTCGATGAAAGCGAAGAAACAGACATTCGTAAGCTAAGCAAGCATACGTTTGCTGTCAGAGCGCTGACAACCATCGAAGAGTTTAATGAGACATTCGGTACCAACTTCAGCGATGAAGAAGTAGATACGGTAGGTGGCATGGTCATGACGGCCTTTGGTCACTTACCTTCTCGCGGCGAATTGGTCGAAATTGAAGGCTACAACTTCAAAGTGACCGCTGCCGATAACCGTCGTGTCATTCAACTCCAAGTGACCATTCCAGACGAAGAAACGCTGGTTGAAGCCACTCAAGAGTAACGCGATACCCTACTACCGGGAATATCAGAAAAAACAATAATGATGAATTTACTCTTTCATCGCCTCAAGCGGCCCTTAGTGGCCGCTTTTGTTGGCGCCTCCACTACCCTAGCATTTGCTCCTTACCAGTTGTGGCCAATTGCCATTCTTAGCCCTGCAATATTGCTAATTCTTCTTGCAAACCAAACACCTAAGCGCGCGCTTTGGATAGGTTATGCTTGGGGGTTAGGCCAATTTGCAACAGGTGTTAGCTGGGTTTATGTCAGCATTTCTGGCTTCGGCGGGATGCCGCTGATTGCGAACCTCTTCTTGATGGGTATGCTCATTGCCTACCTTGCAGTTTATTCCGGATTGTTCGCTTGGCTAAACAATAAGTTTTTCCCTCAATTTAGCCTCAGTAAAGCGCTTCTTGCTGCTCCTGCATTATGGCTAATTACCGATTGGTTGCGCGGTTGGGTGATGACCGGCTTCCCTTGGTTGTGGTTGGGCTATAGTCAAATTGATGCGCCACTAGCAAGCTTTGCACCGATCGGTGGTGTAGAACTGCTTACGCTGTTTGTTCTTATTAGTGCAGGAGCATTAGCATATGCGTGGATTCACAAACAGTGGTTGATGATTATCATCCCTGTTGTTTTGATGAGCGCAGGTTTTGGGATTCGCCAATGTGATTGGGTAACACCTCGCCCAGAAGACACCACCAAAGTGGCCTTGATTCAAGGTAACGTCGACCAGAACCTCAAATGGCTGCCAAGCCAACGCTGGCCAACCATCATGAAGTACGCCGACCTGACGCGTGAAAACTGGGACGCCGACATCATTGTCTGGCCAGAAGCAGCAATCCCTGCATTTGAAGTTGAAGTGCCTTCCTTCTTGAGCAACATCGACAGTGCCGCGAAGATGAACAACAGCGCCATCATCACAGGCATTGTTAATCAATCGGAGGACAGGCAGTTCTATAACAGCATTCTGTCGCTAGGCGTCACACCATACGGTGATTACAGCTTTGATATGAGCGAACGCTACCACAAGCATCACCTATTACCGTTTGGTGAGTTTGTTCCGTTTGAAGATATCTTGCGCCCGCTGGCTCCATTCTTCAATTTACCAATGTCGTCGTTTAGTCGTGGGGCGTTCGTGCAACCTAATATCGTTGCGAACGGCATGCACATGGCACCAGCGCTCTGTTACGAGATCATTTTTAATGAACAAGTGCGTCAAAACGTTACTGACGAAACCGACTTCATTCTAACGCTTTCGAACGATGCATGGTTTGGACATTCGATTGGACCACTTCAACATATGGAAATCGCTCGCATGCGTGCTCTGGAACTGGGCAAGCCGCTGATCCGTTCAACAAACAACGGCTTAACAGCAGTAACCGATTATAAAGGCAAGATTGTAGAGCAAGTTCCTCAATTTGAAACAGCTGTACTACGTGCAGAGCTCACCCCAACAGATGGAACAACACCATACCGAACGTTTGGCACTTGGCCATTGTATTTTTGGGTTGCGCTGAGTTTAATGCTGGCTTGGTGGTTACCGAGAAAGAAAGACTAAAAACGTCATTTTTTGACATAAGACGAATAACGAAAAAGAGGCCACACGGCCTCTTTTTTTCTTATCAAGCAAATACAAAAAGATTGTATAGGTGGCTATGGTTTCAAGGACTGACGACTAAAGCCTTTGTGGCCACATTTGATACATGGAATGATGATAGTTGGATGGTTGTAGGTAGTTTTATGTCCGCACTCATCACAGACAAGTGTGCCTAAGCCGATAACCTCGCCAGCTTCATACAAGCCTTGATGCTCCAAGTCATCAAAAAGCTCTACCCATTCAACTTTGGTACGGTCCGTAATCTCTAGTAAGCCTTGCCAAATGGAATCCGCTACCGTTAAGTAAAAAGGACCGCTTTTGCTGTCTTCATAGCTCTCAGAAAACTCTTTTAAGTCGGCTTTCACATACGCGGCAATTAAGGCCAACTCATCTTTGGTCAAGTCATTGGCGGCTTCCACCACTTTGCCCGACGTTTCTAAAGCTTTGTTAACTTCTTCCGGACTTTGCTTCAAGGTTTCAATCACATCCTCGAGCATTTCCTCATAACCTGTTTTACGTTTAGGCATAACTGACCTCCATTCTTTCTCCTACCTAGGCGCATTCAGTGCGCATGGGTACAGATTGGCTATTGTTGTGATCCCTAGCTTTAGGTATTCTATGACGATCTATTTAAGTCTGTTCTAACCGAACTCACAAATTCCAAGATAACCGGATATCATCGATGCAAGAACAATACAATCCACAAGACATTGAACAGAAAGTTCAAAAGCACTGGGATGACAACAAGACCTTTGTTGTAAGTGAAGACCCAAATAAAGAAAAATTCTACTGTCTATCTATGTTCCCATACCCAAGTGGTCGACTGCACATGGGTCACGTGCGCAACTACACCATCGGTGACGTAGTATCTCGCTTCCAACGCCTACAAGGCAAAAATGTAATGCAACCAATTGGTTGGGATGCGTTCGGTCTACCAGCAGAAAACGCAGCGGTGAAAAACAACACAGCTCCTGCGCCATGGACTTACGAAAACATCGAATACATGAAAAACCAGCTTAAATTGCTAGGTTTTGGCTACGACTGGAATCGTGAATTCGCAACTTGTACGCCTGAGTACTACCGTTGGGAACAAGAGTTCTTCACTAAGCTTTACGAAAAAGGCCTAGTTTACAAGAAGACGTCTTCTGTTAACTGGTGTCCAAACGACCAAACCGTTCTTGCAAACGAACAGGTTGAAGACGGCTGCTGCTGGCGTTGTGACACTCCAGTAGAGCAAAAAGAGATCCCTCAGTGGTTCATCAAGATCACAGAATACGCGCAAGAGCTACTTGACGATCTAGACAAACTTGAAGGTTGGCCAGAAATGGTTAAGACCATGCAACGCAATTGGATTGGTCGCTCTGAAGGTGTGGAACTGAAGTTTGAAGTGAAAGGTCAACAAGACCTAGAAGTTTACACAACGCGTCCAGACACACTAATGGGTGTGACTTACGTTGGTATCGCAGCGGGTCATCCTCTAGCAACGCTAGCTGCAGAGAACAACCCAGAGCTTGCTGCATTCATCGAAGAATGTAAGAACACCAAAGTTGCTGAAGCTGAACTGGCGACAATGGAGAAGAAAGGTATGGCAACTGGCCTTACTGCTATTCATCCATTGAACGGTCGTGAAGTACCAGTTTACGTCGCAAACTTCGTATTGATGGACTACGGTACAGGCGCTGTAATGGCAGTACCTGCACACGACCAACGCGACTTCGAATTCGCAACTAAGTACGGTCTAGACATCATCCCAGTGATCAAACCAGCAGATGGTAGCGAGCTAGACATCTCTGAAGCGGCGTACACAGAAAAAGGTGTATTGTTCGATTCAGGTGAGTTCGACGGCCTAGAATTCCAAGCGGCATTCGATGCAATTGCAGCGAAGCTAGAAGCGGAAGGTAAAGGCACTAAGACCGTTAACTTCCGTCTACGTGACTGGGGTGTATCTCGTCAACGTTACTGGGGCGCACCAATCCCAATGGTAACCACTGAAGACGGTGAAGTTCACCCAGTACCTGCTGACCAACTACCAGTGATTCTTCCAGAAGACGTGGTAATGGACGGCGTAACCAGCCCAATCAAAGCAGACAAAGAATGGGCGAAGACCACATTCAACGGCGAACCGGCTCTACGTGAGACAGATACGTTCGATACGTTCATGGAATCTTCTTGGTACTACGCACGTTACTGTTCACCACAAGCTGACGATATCCTAGATCCAGAAAAAGCAAACTACTGGCTACCAGTAGACCAGTACATCGGCGGTATCGAGCACGCTTGTATGCACCTATTGTACTCACGCTTCTTCCACAAATTGCTACGTGATGCAGGCTACGTAACGTCTGACGAGCCGTTCAAACAACTACTATGTCAAGGCATGGTACTGGCTGACGCGTTCTACTTCGAGAACGAGAAAGGCGGTAAAGAGTGGGTTGCACCAACAGATGTTGCTGTAGAGCGTGACGGTAAAGGCCGCATCATTTCTGCTAAAGACAACGAAGGCCGTGATGTAACACACTCAGGCATGATCAAAATGTCTAAGTCTAAAAACAACGGTATCGACCCTCAAGAGATGGTAGACAAGTACGGTGCTGATACAGTGCGTCTATTCATGATGTTCGCATCTCCAGCAGACATGACGCTTGAGTGGCAAGAGTCTGGCGTAGAAGGTGCAAACCGCTTCCTAAAACGTGTTTGGAAACTAGTGAAAGAACACTCAGAGAAAGGCGCAGCAGAAGCAGTGGATGCAGCAGCACTTTCTGGTGAGCAAAAAGCACTTCGTCGTGACGTTCACAAAACTATCGCGAAAGTGACTGACGATATCGCTCGTCGTCAAACGTTCAACACAGCAATCGCAGCAATCATGGAACTGATGAACAAGCTAGCGAAAGCACCTCAAGAATCTGCACAAGATCGTGCAATTCTTGATGAAGCGCTAAAAGCAGTTGTAACGATGCTTTACCCAATCACTCCGCACATTTCATACGAGTTATGGACTGCGCTTGGTGAGTCAAACATCGACAACGCAGCATGGCCAACGTTTGATGAGAAAGCGCTAGTTGAAGACGAAAAAACTATCGTTGTTCAAGTTAACGGTAAGCTACGTGCGAAGTTAACAGTAGCGGCAGACGCAACGAAAGAACAAGTTGAAGAGCTTGGTCTAAACGACGAAAACGTTACTAAGTTCACAGATGGCCTAACAATCCGTAAAGTAATTTACGTCCCAGGTAAACTGCTGAACATCGTTGCAAACTAAGCGGTCACTGTAAGCAAATTACAGCTTGCAATAACGCAGAGCGAACTAATTCGCACGCTAAGAGTCTTTAAACAGGGTAGTTCACTACCCTGTTTATTTACCTCAAACCATTCACAGTGAGTGGTTTAAGGTAAATAACCCCTTCAATTTAGGATGAATACAATCAATGCGCTTTTTCTCTTTGATTAAACTACCAGTGGTATTGGTACTAGCGGGGCTTCTTTCTGCCTGTGGTTTTCACCTTCGTGGCGAGTATTCCGTTCCGGAAGAGCTGCACACCATGTCATTCTCTAGCTACGATGAATACAGCAAACTCACACGCTATGTACGCTCTCAGCTGCAACTCAACAAAGTTGACCTAGTTCAGCCGTCATCTTCAGTACCAAATCTGCATTTAATCAAAGCAACCATGGATGAGCGAACGCTCTCGCTTTACCAAAACAGTCGTGCGGCAGAAAAAGAATTGACTTACGTGGTGCAATATCGCGTCACAATTCCAGGGTTTGGCTCAAAAAATTTCACCACAACCGTGAACCGCAACTATTTAGACAACCCGCTAACAGCATTGGCAAAATCGGTTGAACGTGACGTAATCGAAGACGAGATGCGTCAACAAGCAGCGAAACAGATGATGCGTCAACTTGGCCGAATCCGTGCTGAGTACGAAGCGGGGCAAATTGCAGCGCCAACTGAGAAAACAAACTCTTAATCAACATGCGAATTTATGCTGACAAGCTAGCTGACCATCTAGCCAAACACTTAAAGCAGGTTTATCTGATCTTCGGAAACGAACCGCTACTGATCCAAGAAAGCCGCCAAGCGATTCAAAAAACCGCTCTACAACATGGTTTTGAAGAAAGACACCGTTTTGCTGTCGATGCAAGTTTAGATTGGAACCAAGTGTATGACTGCTTTCAAGCTCTGAGCTTATTTTCTAGTCGACAACTCATTGAGCTTGAGATCCCAGAAAGCGGTGTCACCACAGCCATCAGCAAAGAGCTACAGACTCTGTGTGACATGCTGCATGATGACATCATGCTAGTGATCATCGGAACGAAGCTGACTAAAGCGCAAGAAAATGCCAAATGGTTTAAAGCACTGAATGCCAAAGGCGACTGGGTCAGCTGCTTAACGCCGGATCTTCAGCGTTTGCCTATGTTTGTGCAAACGCGCTGCCGCGCATTGGGTTTAAAGCCCGATCAGCAATCCTTACAGATGTTGGCACAGTGGCATGAAGGCAACTTATTTGCACTTTCTCAGAGTCTAGAGAAACTGGCTTTGCTCTATCCTGATGGCGAACTGACTGTTGTACGCTTAGAGGAAGCCTTAAGTCGACACAACCACTTTACGACGTTTAACTGGATTGATGCGTTACTTGCAGGTAAAGCTAATCGTGCTCAACGCATCCTGCGTCAATTAGAAGCCGAAGGCATTGAAACGGTCATTCTCATCCGAAGTGTGCAGAAAGAGTTCAACCAACTATTAAGCATGCATCAAGATCTGACTCAAATGTCGATTAGCCAAGTCTTTGAGAAGTATCGCGTTTGGCAAAATAAACGTCCGCTTTATAACGCCGCGTTAATGCGCTTATCAGCAAGCCGTATTTGCGCCCTAATCTCCTTGCTTGCACAAGCTGAGATTAAAGCCAAAACCCAGTATGACGAGTCCGTCTGGCCAACTATTCATCAATTGAGCTTAGAAACCTGCTCTCCTGATATTAAGCTGGCAATTTAAAAATCAAAGCGTGCTATAGTGCGCGACCTATTTTGCCCAACTACACGCAAAATAGATGAGATGTAAAAGAGATAACCCGAGGAAAACCGAGTGCTTCGCGAAGAACTGAAAGACTTTTTAGCAGACAAAGCCGACGATATGAAAGCGGAAGATATTGTCATCCTAAACGTGGAAGACAAATCCAGCGTAACAGACTACATGATCATTTGTACGGGTACGTCTAAACGCCACGTTTCATCCATCGCCGATCACGTTGCATCTGAAGTAAAAAAAGCAGGCCTTGAACCTTTAGGTATGGAAGGAGAAAACGAAGGTGAATGGGTTGTCCTAGATATGGGCGATGCGATGCTGCATGTCATGCAGGAAGAACACCGCTCTCTGTACCAACTAGAAAAACTCTGGGGTTAATCTTTTGAAAATTCAACTAATTGCCGTTGGCACAAAAATGCCAAAGTGGGTTGAAGAAGGCTTCCAAGAATACCGTCGCCGTTTCCCTCATGATATGCCACTAGAGTTGGTTGAAATCTCAGCAGGAAAACGCGGCAAAAACGCTGATATTGCTCGAATTCTACAAAAAGAAGGCGAAGCGATGTTAGCAGCAGTGCCAAAAGGCAATCGTATCGTGACCCTAGATATTCCCGGTAAAAAGTGGGACACCCCACAGCTGGCAGAGCAGCTAGAAGCTTGGAAACTCGATGGTCGTGACGTTTCTATTCTGATAGGTGGTCCTGAAGGTTTAGCACCTGCATGTAAAGCCGCAGCCGACCAAAGTTGGTCACTGTCAGCGCTAACGTTACCGCACCCACTTGTGCGTATCGTCATGGCAGAGAGTTTATACCGAGCGTGGAGCATTACCGCTAACCACCCTTACCATCGCGAATAATCGTTGTTTAACTTTAGAGCCAAGCGTTAATGATTCGTAGACGCCGCAGTCAAATCCGAGATTATCAAGCCGAAGCGCGCCTGTTCGCCAGCCGCGCTATCGTTGCTTTTTTCGGCATCGTTGTTTTGATGGGCTTGCTGGTCGCCAATATGTACAACATTCAGGTGAACCAGTTTCAAGATTATCAAACCCGTTCAAATGACAACCGCATCAAAGTGGTTCCTATTGCGCCAAACCGCGGTCTTATCTACGACCGAAATGGTGTCCTGTTAGCCGAAAACCGTCCTGTATTTAACTTGGAGCTGACTCCAGAAAAAATCAAAGACATCGACGCTACTATCCAAGAATTGCAAACCATTCTGGAAATCACACCAGAACAGATCGAACGCTTCCATCGTGAGCGTAAGCGTACTCGTCGATTCAAATCCGTCCCATTGCTAACCCAGCTGAACGAAAAGCAGGTCGCGGTCTTTTCCGTCAACCAATACCGTTTTCCTGGTGTTGAAATTAGTGCCACACTCAAACGTTACTACCCTTACGGGGAAGTGTTAACGCACGTAATCGGCTATGTTTCTCGTATCAATGACCGCGACATGCAGCGTTTGATTCGAGAAGAAAAAGACGCCAACTACCAAGCGACTCGTGATATCGGTAAGTTGGGCATCGAAAAATACTACGAAGATCTGCTGCACGGCACTGCTGGCTACCAAGAAGTGGAAGTCAACAGCCGAGGACGCGTGATTCGCACGTTAAAGTACGTACCGCCAGTTCCGGGCAAAGACATTGTCTTAAACCTCGATATCAACTTGCAGCTTTACGTTCATCAGCTTTTGGATGGTCGACGTGGCAGCGCTATCGTGCTTGATCCTCGTGACAATGGGGTGCTAGCTATGGTGTCTAGCCCAAGTTACGACCCGAACGCTTTTGTCCACGGCATTTCTGGTAAAGCCTATCGCGATTTGTTGAACGATAAAAACCGCCCGTTGGTAAACCGCACAACGCTAGGTATTTATCCGCCAGCTTCAACAATCAAGCCATTTATGGCAGTCGCAGCGTTGCAAGAAGGCGTAATCACGCCAAATACTACTCGCAACGACCCAGGTTATTGGCGCATTCCTAACTCAGACACTCGTCCATTCCGTGACTGGTTGCGTTGGGGACATGGCCGCGTAGATGTCATTAAATCCATTGAAGAGTCTGTTGATACGTTTTACTACCAAATTGCTTATGACTTGGGGATCGACCGAATTTCAAACTGGATGATGATGTTTGGTTTTGGTGACTACACAGGCATCGATATCTACGAAGAAAGTAAGGCTAATATGCCAACTCGTGATTGGAAGATGTCTCGTCACAAAACGCCTTGGTATAAAGGTGACACCATTCCTGTTGGTATCGGCCAAGGCTATTGGACGGCGACACCTATGCAAATTGCGAAAGCAACATCGGTGTTAGTGAATAATGGTGCGGTTTCCGCTCCTCACCTCCTAAAGTCCACCATCGATAATGGTGATAACTTTGAGGAACAAGAAACCTCTGAATACGTAACCTACCCACCGATTCAAAATGTGCCAGAAAAATACTGGGATATTGCGAAAGAAGGTATGCGCCGTGTAAACCATGGTACTCGTGGTACGGCTCGTCGTTCTTTCTACAATATGAGCTACCAGACAGCCGGTAAATCAGGTACAGCGCAGGTCTTTGGCTTGGGCGAGAACGAAGAGTACAACGCAGATGAAATCGCGGAACACTTGCGTGACCACGCCCTGTTTACGGGCTTTGCTCCGTTTGACGATCCAAAAGTTATCGTTACTCTCGTGCTAGAAAACGCAGGCGGTGGCTCAAGTAACGGTGGTCCAATGGCGAGAAAAATCTTTGACCGAGTGGTACTTGGCCCAGAAGAAATCAAACCAGAAGATGACAAAACCAACGCGCAAAAAGAGGTTACACGCTAATGAAGATGGATCCCTCTACAGGTAAAAACCGCGCCTTGTTTGAGCGCTTCCATATCGACTTGCCCCTCCTACTCGGCATCTTTGCTTTAATGGGTTTTGGTCTTGTGATCATGTACAGTGCCAGCGGACAAAGTTTGGAGATGATGGATCGCCAAGCAATGCGCATGGTATTGTCTCTTGTCGTGATGGTGGTTCTGGCTCAACTTTCTCCACGAACGTATGAAAGCCTGGCGCCACTAATGTTTGTTGCCGGTGTAGTTTTACTATTTGGCGTACTGTTCTTTGGTGAGGCCTCGAAAGGTGCGCAACGCTGGCTCAACCTAGGCTTTGTTCGATTCCAACCGTCCGAATTACTCAAACTTGCGGTACCGTTGATGGTTGCGCGCTATATCGGCCGCCAACCATTACCACCAACATTCCGAACGCTGATTGTTGCGCTAATCATGGTGTGCTTACCAACGATTCTTATCGCGAAACAACCAGATTTGGGAACGTCGATTCTGATTGCGGCTTCAGGTATTTTCGTTATTTTCCTAGCAGGCATCAGTTGGAAGATCATCGCTGCTGCTGCCATTGCCTTAGGTGGTTTCATACCAATTTTGTGGTTCTTCTTGATGCGCGAATACCAAAAGGTTCGCGTTCGTACTCTGTTCAATCCAGAATCTGACCCACTTGGCGCGGGTTACCACATTATCCAAAGTAAAATTGCGATTGGTTCTGGCGGTATTTCCGGTAAAGGTTGGTTGCACGGTACGCAGTCACAACTGGAATTTCTTCCTGAACGACACACTGACTTTATCTTTGCAGTAATTGCTGAGGAATGGGGTATGATTGGCTTCCTTTGCCTATTAGCCATCTATCTCTTCATTATTGGTCGAGGTTTGTACCTTGCTAGCCAAGCACAAACCGCGTTTGGACGAATGATGGCAGGCAGTATTGTACTTAGCTTCTTCGTGTATATTTTTGTAAATATCGGCATGGTGAGTGGCATCCTACCTGTTGTAGGTGTACCGTTACCACTGATCAGCTATGGCGGTACCTCGATGGTGACCCTAATGGCTGGTTTTGGCATTTTGATGTCGATTCATACGCACCGAAAAGCATTCTCTAAGGCGACCTAGACATGCAAAAACGCGCTTTATATTCCTTAGTTTTTTCTGCACTGATTTTGGCTGGTTGTTCATCCACCAGCCAAAAGACACAAGAAGGCCGTTACGAACTTGAATCCGATGTAGCACCTGATACACCGCTTTCAGTCGAACACATCGAGGATGCGCATCCCAAATACGAACCTTACAGCCTAGGTGGTAATACCGATTACCACTTGCGCGGTAATGATTACAAGATCGTTCGCGACGCAAAAGGGTTTACTGAAAAAGGTCGTGCATCTTGGTACGGTAAAAAGTTCCAGGGGCATTTGACGTCTAACGGTGAAATCTACGACATGTACTCCATGACGGCTGCGCATAAAACGCTACCGTTACCAAGTTATGTGAAAGTGACCAACACCGACAATGGCAAAATCACAGTCGTTCGAGTAAATGACCGAGGTCCGTTTCACGATGGCCGTATCATCGACTTGAGCTACGCCGCTGCGCATAAATTGGATGTCATAAAAACAGGAACGGCGAATGTTGAAATCGAAGTTATCAGCGTAGAGAAACCTACCGATCAAAAGTCGCTAGAATCTCACCCAAAGTACGTCATTCAAGTCGCATCTTCAAAAAATGAAGATCGCGCACGAACTTTAGGCGCAGAGCTTGGTCAAAAGCTGGATACCGAAACTTTCTTAGAAAACGCGAAAGAGTCTTATCGCTTGTTATTGGGTCCATTTACTGACTATTCCCTGACGCAAGCCACACTGGATAAAGTAAAGTTGCTCGGCTATTCGTCCGCATTTATTAAAAAACACAACACTGCGAAATGACCTTGAGTCATGAATTTCTAAACGAAGCCCCTCTTACATAAGTGGGGATTCTGGTAAGATGTGTGCAGTTAAACCCAAAAATTTGAATTACCATGAATAAAAATAAGTTTGTGAAATCTATTCTCGTTTCTTCGGTTGCCCTTTCTGCAACCTTCGCTCAATCTGCTTTTGCATCACCAGTCGTTGTTCCAGATGCGCCTCAAATTGCGGCAAAAGGCTACGTACTGATGGATTACCATTCAGGTAAAGTGCTAGCAGAAAAAGAAATGAACACAAAATTGTCTCCTGCTAGTCTAACTAAAATGATGACCAGCTACGTAATCGGCCAAGAGCTAGCACGTGGTAATATCTCAGAAGATGATGACGTAACCATCAGTAAGAATGCATGGGCGAAAAACTTCCCAGATTCTTCAAAAATGTTCATTGAAGTAGGTACTACGGTAAAAGTACGCGATCTTAACCGTGGCATCATCATTCAATCAGGTAACGATGCGTGTGTGGCAATGGCTGAACACATCGCAGGTTCTGAAGATGCATTTGTTGACCTAATGAACGCGTGGGCAAATACCCTAGGCATGAAGAACTCTCATTTTGCCAACGTTCACGGCCTAGATAACTCAGAACTGTACTCAACACCTTACGACATGGCGCTACTTGGTAAAGCCCTGATTCGTGACGTGCCAGACGAGTACCGTGTTTACTCTGAAAAGAAATTCACTTACAACGGCATCACCCAATACAACCGCAACGGTCTACTTTGGGATAAGAGCATGAACGTTGATGGCATCAAAACTGGCCACACAAGCAATGCAGGTTACAGCCTAGTAAGTTCAGCAACAGAAGGCCAAATGCGTTTGGTTGCTGTAGTGATGGGCACTAAAGATGCAAATGCTCGTAAATCAGAAAGCAAAAAACTACTGAGCTACGGCTTCCGCTTCTTCGAAACAGTAGCGCCTCACAAAGCGGGTGAAACCTTCGTAGAAGAAAAAGTGTGGATGGGTAACAAAGACACCGTTGCTCTGGGTCTTGATCAAGACACTTACGTAACACTGCCACGCGGTGAAGCGAAAAACCTAAAAGCAAGCTTCGTACTTGAAAAAGAGCTAGAAGCCCCAATTAATAAAGGTGATGTAGTCGGTAAGCTATACTATCAAATCGATGGTGAAGATATTGCTGAATACCCGCTAATGGCACTAGAAACCGTAGAGCAAGGCAGCTTGTTCAGCCGTTTATGGGATTACATCGTATTGTTATTCAAGAGCTTCTTCTAAACGAGTCGCAGAATAGCAAACTTATTCGCAAAGCCGCCAATTATGGCGGCTTTTTAAGTCTGTGATCCTCACCTTGAGTTCACCCTAATTTGACTGTACTATTTCGCACCGCAACGAATACCAACTGGAGTTATCGATATGCTAACCATCAACTCTGATGCAAAATTGAAAGACCTGCTTGAGTTCCCTTGTTCTTTTACTTACAAGGTAATGGGTCATGCAAAGCCTGAGCTTCCAGAACTCGTTCTTGAAGTAATCCAGCGCCATGCTCCAGGTGACTACAGCCCAAAAGTCAAACCAAGCGCTAAAGGCAACTACCACTCAGTGTCTATCAACATCACTGCAACGTCTATCGAGCAGGTTGAAACCCTATACAAAGAACTGGGCGAAATCGACATCGTTCGTATGGTTCTATAATTTTTTGATAGATTAAATTTTTTTTGAAAGCAGCTTCGGCTGCTTTCTTTTTATTTATCAACCAGATAAATCAATGTTCTTGTACTTTCAGTTAAAAATCTGTTACTCAGCGGTAGAGCATCTGGGTCATCCGGTTTATAATCCAAAAACTTTATATATTAGCGACAGGAATTCCCATGCAACACCAACTTGTTGTAAAACGACTTGGCCGCCAAGACTATGAGCCTGTATGGAAGGCGATGCATAAGTTCACCGACCAACGCACAGAAGAAACCCCTGATGAAGTCTGGTTGGTCGAACATAACCCAGTATTTACCCAAGGGCAGGCAGGCAAAGCCGAGCACTTAATTAACACTGGTGATATTCCTGTCGTACAAAGTGACCGTGGTGGTCAGGTAACCTATCATGGTCCTGGTCAACTCGTGGCTTACTTCTTGATCAACCTACGTCGCAAAAAATTAGGCGTACGAGATCTCGTTACAACCATCGAGAACCTCGTGATCAACACATTAAAAGCATACAATATCGACTCTGCCGCAAGACCAGACGCCCCTGGCGTTTACGTCGATGGCAAGAAAATATGCTCTCTCGGTCTACGTATTCGTAAAGGTTGCTCATTCCATGGGTTAGCCCTGAATGTAAATATGGACTTAACGCCGTTCCTACGCATCAACCCTTGTGGTTATGCAGGCATGGAAATGGTTCAAGTGAGCCAATTTAACGGCCCGAGTGACGTAGAAACCGTAGAAAAACAATTAATAGAAGAACTCGTTACTTTGCTCGATTACGAGCGAGTAGAATTCAGCACAGAAGCACCTTCTCAAGGTAATAAAGCATGAGCAAACCAATCCAGATGGAAAAAGGCGTTAAATATCGTGACGCCGATAAAATGGCATTGATTCCCGTAAAGAACATGCCTACAGAGCAGAAAGAAGTGCTACGTAAGCCTGATTGGATGAAGATCAAGCTACCAGCCGACAGCCAACGAATTCAAGACATCAAAGCTGCGATGCGTAAGAACAAACTTCACTCCGTATGTGAAGAAGCGTCTTGCCCTAACCTAGCGGAATGTTTTAACCACGGTACAGCAACCTTCATGATCCTAGGTGCAATCTGTACTCGTCGTTGTCCTTTCTGTGACGTTGCTCATGGCCGTCCATTACCACCAGAAGCAGAAGAGCCACAAAAACTGGCAAGAACTATCGCCGACATGAAACTGAAGTACGTTGTTATTACTTCAGTAGACCGTGACGACCTACGTGATGGTGGTGCACAGCACTTTGCCGATTGTAACCGTGAGATCCGCGCGTTAAACCCAGACATCAAGATCGAAACACTGGTTCCTGACTTCCGTGGTCGTATGGACGTAGCGCTTGACCTGATGAAAGACAACCCGCCAGATGTCTTCAACCACAACCTAGAAACTGCACCACGTCTTTACCGTAAAGCTCGCCCAGGTGCGAACTACAAGTGGTCACTTGAGCTTCTTAAGAAGTTCAAAGAACAGCATCCAGATGTACCGACCAAATCAGGTCTGATGATGGGCCTTGGTGAAACCAAAGAAGAAATCATCGAAGTGCTTAAAGATCTGCGTGCACACGGTGTAACGATGCTGACTCTAGGTCAGTACCTAGCGCCAAGCCGTCACCACTTGCCTGTAGAACGTTACGTTCCACCATCAGAGTTTGACGAGCTAAAAGAAGTCGCATTAGAGCTAGGCTTCACGCACGCAGCATGTGGTCCATTTGTTCGCTCTTCATACCATGCCGATATGCAGGCACAAGGTCTTGAGATCAAATAAGCATCTTGAACTCGAAAACTGAAAAGGTTGGCTTAGTGCCAACCTTTTTTGTATCTGCCAACCAAGAGATACCCTGCACCACTCTCTTTTATTCGATGGCACGATTAAACAATCCCAGACGCCAGACAAACAAAAAGGCCCTCAGCTGAGGACCTTTAGTATTTTCAAACTGATTCGTTTCTAGTTCAGGGAAAAGGCGCGCAGTTTACAACTGTAAATGAGCACCTTTGACGCAAAAATAGAGCGAATCAGGCAGAACAATTAGGCGTAAACCGGTAGACGCTTACAGATTTCTAATACTTTCTGTTTAGTCGCTTCGATAACTTCTTCGTTGCCGATGTTATCTAGAACGTCACACATCCAGTTTGCTAGATCTTTTGCATCTTCTTCAGTAAAACCACGACGAGTGATCGCTGGTGTACCTACACGAATACCAGACGTTACGAATGGGCTGCGTGGGTCATTTGGTACTGAGTTCTTGTTTACTGTGATGTTTGCTGCACCTAGTGCCGCGTCTGCATCTTTACCAGTGATGTCTTTGTCGATTAGATCAACAAGGAACAAGTGGTTTTCTGTGCCGTTAGATACGATTTTGTAGCCACGCTCTTGGAACTGACCAACCATTGCTTTTGCGTTTTTCACTACGCGAGCTTGGTAAGCTTTGAACTCTGGCTCCATCGCTTCTTTGAACGCTACTGCTTTACCAGCGATAACGTGCATTAGAGGACCACCTTGACCACCAGGGAACACAGCTGAGTTCAGCTTCTTGTACATATCTTCGCCAGCATTAGACAAGATAAGACCACCGCGAGGGCCTGCTAGTGTTTTGTGCGTCGTTGTTGTTACTACGTGAGCGTGTGGAACAGGTGTTGGGTATTCGCCTGCTGCGATAAGACCAGCTACGTGTGCCATATCAACGAAAAGGTAAGCATCTACTTTGTCCGCGATTTCACGCATGCGCTTCCAATCAACGATTTGCGAGTAAGCAGAGAAACCACCGATGATCATCTTAGGCTTGTGCTCAAGCGCTAGCTGTTCCATCTCGTCGTAATTGATTTGACCCGCTTCATCGATACCGTAAGGGATAACGTTGTAATGCTTACCAGAGAAGTTTACTGGAGAACCGTGAGTCAGGTGACCACCGTGCGCTAGGCTCATACCTAGTACTGTATCGCCTGGGTTAAGAAGCGCCATGTAAACTGCGCTGTTTGCTTGAGAACCTGAGTGAGGTTGTACGTTCGCGTACTCACAACCGAATAGTTTGCATGCACGATCGATAGCAAGCTGTTCTGCTTTATCTACGTACTCACAACCGCCGTAGTAACGCTTGCCTGGGTAGCCTTCAGCGTATTTGTTCGTTAGCTGAGAACCTTGCGCTTCCATTACACGTGGACTTGTGTAGTTTTCAGAAGCGATAAGTTCAATGTGTTCTTCCTGGCGAAGGGTTTCTTCCTGGATAGCTGCGAACAGTTCCGCATCGTAATCTGCGATGTTCATATCACGCTTAAGCATCTGTATCTCCTGACTCAGATTAGTACTGAAAGTTGCAAAAAAACTGGTTAACGACCTAACGCAAACGTTTTCGTCGCATCAATGGCGCGCATTCTACATAATTTGATCTAGGTCATAAAGAGAAATTTACAATTTTTCTCATGCAGTTTTTTCATGATGACAAGCAATAGTTATCATGGTGATGTTGCAATTGTTCAACCACGATTTATTGCCTGTCAATTTTGTGCTTTACACCCTGTAAAACAGCAATTACATAGGTTTACCGCAAATTTTACCCTCTAGCTACCGAAAAGATCATCTTTTTACTACTATGCACGCCTTATTTCTCACCGATGACTGCAATTTTGATGGAAAAACACTCAAGAAAAGAAGACTGGATAGCAATTCTCACTGGTACCTTTTTGGTAGCTCAGGGCGTTTTCTTTCTCCAATCCGCGAACCTTCTAACAGGAGGCACGACTGGATTGGCATTGCTAATAAGCCAATTTACACCTTTTACCTTTGGTGTGCTGTACTTTTTGGCAAACTGTCCTTTTTACTTACTCGCATGGAAACGCTTCGGCCGTCATTTCGCAATCAATAGCGCTATTTCTGGCGCTTTGGTTTCTATCTTTGCCGATCACCTTTATTTGCTGATCTCACTCGAATCCGTTAACGAAATTTATTGCGCGGTAGCAGGTGGCCTATTGATGGGATTAGGTATGCTGATTTTGTTCCGACATCGCTCCAGCCTAGGTGGCTTTAACGTGTTGTGTTTGTTTATTCAGGACAAGTTTGGCATTTCTGTTGGCAAAAGCCAGATGGCAATCGATGCATGTATCCTGTTTGCTTCGTTCTTCTTTGTCACTCCAGAGGTGATTGGCCTTTCGATTTTGGGTGCCTTTGCACTGAATGTCGTATTGGCGATGAATCACAAACCACACCGATATTCCGTTACCTACGGTTCATAAACTTTTGATGATAATTGACGCGCGATTTATAAGATTTCGCGCTTCAATAACTATATAATATTTCGCGATTTCCAAATAACTCGGTACGGTATGCGCGACTTTCTACAACAAGCCAAACAAACTCACAGTTGTATTGCGATTGGCGAGTTGGTCTACAATCCGAAAACACAGACTCTTCATCAAGACACTATCGCGATTGATCTCGAACCTCGTACCATTGAGTTATTCGAACTGCTGCTGACAAGCGTGGGGCATCCGCTCTCTGCCGACACCATTATCGAAACCATTTGGCAGAGCAAATTCATCTCCAAGAATGTGCTCACTAACCGCATTAGCACCTTACGTGCGCTGCTACAGCAACACCTACCCGAGTACGATACGGCTAAGCTCTTGGTCACTTATCCTCGCAAGGGCTATTTTCTTAACCCTGCCAATATCCGTTTAATACCACCAGCGAAAAGCCATCGACGCGTTATTCCAACTCAGGTTGCGAGTAATAAGAACTTCAAGCTAATTTTTGCTTATGGCTTGTGTGCCATACTTGCGGTTTGTAGCGTGACGCTCGCAAGCTTGCTATGGCAACGCCAAGAGATTTCAACACAACAAACACGTCATCAGTTACTTATCCCCAAAGTCGAGTTGCTGCTCAACCGTGTCGATGCAATCGGCTCTCAGGCACGAAAATATCGCACACTGGTCAAAGCCGTCTTACTGCAACAACAAGTAGAATATCCATATACCGACATCGCTAACCAAGACGCTCCAAGCTACTTTCTGGATCCCATTGGTCATACACCGTATTTCCCTGGTGCACGAAATATGCAGACCAGTGATTACGAACTCAACATAGAGTTAAAAGACGGCGCAGAACAAGGCACCTTGAAAGCGCAGATGAACCTTATTTATCCTGCGACAGGGAAGCTGGCATTTCGCAATGAATACACACTGCGCTTATCCGACCTACAATCGGACATCTTCCAAATTCACTCGGATGTCGCACAATACTTCAACTTGCCTGCACCTTCGGCAAGCACATGGCAGCTGTCAGACGTTCACCAAAAAATGCTGTTTGAGAATGTCTTTTCTAACCAACCTCTCCAACAAGCTGATGAGTTTGCAGCTATCACAACCGCAAGGCATCTCGCGTTGTACGAGCAAGAGCCTCAAAAGCTGGAAGCGTATTTGACGCAAGTGCAGTCGTCGTTCGATGTTTTGCCAGATGAGCTAAGCCTCTGGTTGGGCGTATTGCATTTCAAACTAGGTAACCTAGACCGAGCGAAAGTTCTGTTGACCACTCCAGATGGCGACTCACGTATTCAAAACGCGCTGATTTATACGTTTGTGTCTCACATCGCTTATAAGCAAAACAAACTTGAACAGTTCCGTCTCAACTACATGGAATCACTGGTGGCACTGCTGCGCGTTTTACCCTCCGAGACATTGTTTGAACGTCTTTCTCAATCAGAATCGAAAGAAACTTGCCTTCAACCATGGAAAACGTTGCATGTCAGTTTGACCGATCAAGAAATTATCAGCCGATGGAAAGCGCTCATCAACGAGTATTGCACCAACGTAGCTAACGAAATAAGCCCTAATAAAACAAAGACCTAAATATAAAATTAAGCTTTCGTTAAGCGCTATTAGCTTTTGTTTTTTGCCCTTTTTATCTCACTGAACTTAGCATGCTCGCATTCAAGCAACGGCCCAACATGAAGCGGCCTTATCAATCAGGAATGTAAACCATGCTAAACAAAATGACGCTTATCGCAGCAGCAACTCTGGCTCTTTACGGCTGTGGCGGAGGTTCGTCTTCTGGCAGTGCTAATCCAAACAAAGTGCCTCAAGAAAGTTTCGACATCGCGATTCAAAACTCCATTTTCGCTCCCGAGACAAACACACAACTTAGCTATTCGTTTAGCTTGGATGGCCAATCTGAAGGTGACATGAAGCTGAGCTTTCAAGCGATGGATAGCGAGCAAATATTGGCAGCATTGGCACAAATCCCAAACAGCGAGGCAATCATCCAGTTGGTTAATGACTTGGTGAACTACGGCGCTCAACAGTTCTATTACTCTGACGAACAGTTCAATAACGAAGAAGAGAGCAATACACTTTATTTTGCAGGCTCTGATGGTGCACTTCATGAAGTCACCGACGTTTATTCCATTGGCAATCAGTTTATTGCCATGCTAATGCACAGTAGCCCGATTTTCCGCCTGAACGGTAACGACGTAAAAGAGAAAAGCCCGAACATTGATATCGGTGAAGAAACCATGTCTCTGCAAACTACTCTTACAGGTAACGCAGTACACCACCTGTTAGACAGTTTTGAAGAACATGAGTGGGTACAAAACCTGCCAATGACAGCATCTTGCCAAGTGGTTTGGCAACAGCAAATCCGAGAGACTGGCGTACGTAAAACGTTCTCGATTTCAGGCAAGACAATTGAAGCGGCATACCTGACGGAAGAGAATACTTACAACCTAAACTGCGATGATATGGACTCAATGGAATTCGCCACTTCAGCAGAACGTTGGTTTAACCCGAGCTTAGGTCTGATTGAGCAAATCGAACTACTAAAAGTACAACAAGTACAAATCAACGAAGAGAAAGTGCTGCTAACAGCGATTGAAACAAAATAAGCTCGCATCTTTTAAAGATACGGCATCTCAATAAAAGAAGGCTTTGGGGAGCAAACCAAAGCCTTCATCTCGAACATCAATCCTAGGGGTGATGACACCCGAGTTTATTCTTCTATCAATAAAATACGAGTTTCGTAAGGTCGCAACACTTGATGGTTTGACGCGACTGCGCTCGCTGAGTTTTGATAGTTGGATAGCAAGTTTTTCGCTTTACTCAGTTCAAAACGTTCTGGCAGAACACATTCCACCTCTTCAGCGTAGTAGTTATTGATACACAGCAGCGTTTGTTTGTCGTTCTGGCGAGCGTAAGCAAAAATACGTTGATGCTCTGGCAGTAAATCTTCATAACGGCCATCGGTGATCACCGGAACCTGTTTACGTAGCTCAATCAAACGTTTGTAGAAGTAGAACACCGAGTTCAAATCAGCAACCGCCGCTTCTGCGTTGATTTCAGAGTAATTCTGCGCCACCTCAAGCCACGGTGTGCCTTCGGTAAAACCAGCGTGCTTTTGGCTGTTCCACTGCATTGGCGTACGTGAGTTATCACGCGACTTCTGCGCCAAAATCGCCATCATATCTTCGTGAGATACGCCATCGCGGTTGACCATGATGTCGTACATGTTGGTGCTTTCTACGTCGCGGTACTGGCTGATCTCAGTGTAACCTGGGTTGGTCATACCAATCTCTTCTCCTTGATAAACATACGGCGTGCCTTGCATCATATGTACAGACGCCGCCAGCATTTTCGCCGACTCGACGCGGTATTGTTTATCATCACCTAAGCGGCTGACCACACGAGGTTGATCGTGGTTACACCAGAACAGTGCGCCCCACCCTTTGCCATTTAAGCCCGTTTGCCAATGGTTGAAGATCTGCTTTAACTGAATGAAATCAAACGGCGCTTTGGTCCATTTTTCACCATTCGGATAATCGACTTTCAGGTGGTGAAAATTGAACACCATCGACAGCTCTTTGCCATCTAATGAAGAGTATTGCTGGCAGTGCTCTAGCGTGGTCGAAGACATTTCGCCCACCGTAACGCTGCCATATTTTTGAAACACGGCATCGCTGATTTCTTGCAAATATTCGTGCACGCGAGGACCATCCGTATAGAAACGACGGCCATCGCCAATATCATCACTTGGGAAGTCTTGTTGTTTAGAAATCAGGTTGATGACGTCGAGACGGAAACCATCCACGCCTTTGTCTGCCCAGAAACTGATGACTTCTTTGACTTCTTCACGCACCACTGGGTTTTCCCAGTTCAAATCCGCCTGCTCTTTAGCAAAAAGGTGCAAGTAGTACTGCCCTGTCGCGTCATCCAATTCCCAAGCATTGCCTCCAAACTTCGATTGCCAGTTGTTAGGTTCTGCGCCCTCAACCGGATCTTTCCAGATGTAGTAGTCACGGTATGGGCTGTTTTTGTCCCCTAACGCGGATTGGAACCAATGATGCTCAGTCGACGTGTGGTTCACTACAATGTCCATGATGATACGAATACCCAGCTGATGCGCTTCTGCCAGCAAGGTATCGAAATCTTCCATAGTGCCGAACTGTGGATTGATCGCGTAATAATCGGAAATGTCATAACCGTTATCAACCATAGGAGACTGATACACTGGCGTTAGCCAAATCGCATCCACACCAAGGTGTTTTAGATAATCCAGTTTAGAAATGATCCCTTTAATGTCGCCCGTGCCTTTACTGCCACTGTCACAAAAGCTTTTTGGGTAAATTTGGTAGATGGTTGCGGTTTTCCACCAGCTCTCATCATGCTTGGTCATAGCCATTTCTAACACTCACTTACCAGTAATCGGAAACTTAAAATTTGAAAAGAAAAACAGGAGGAGGCAGCCAAGTCACTGCCTCAAATTGAATTACGCGTTTGCCGCTTCAAGCTCACCTTTCGCTTGTGCACGCTTATAAAGAATTAATGTTAATGCGGCAGGTACCACCATCGCGACTAGCATCGCCAGAGCAAAGATGCCCCAGAACTGCGGCTGGATAGATAAGATACCCGGCAAGCCGCCTACGCCGATACCGTTCGCCATTACGCCCGCACTACCACAGATAGCAGCAGCGCATGCACTACCGATCATCGCGCTCAACATTGGGAACTTGTATTTCAAGTTGATGCCGTACATGGCTGGCTCTGTTACACCAAGGTAGGCGGAAATCGCCGCAGGCACTGAGATTTCACGCTCATCCTGCTTTTTACTGATGATAATGATGCCAACCACTGCCGATGCTTGAGCAATGTTCGATAGTGCAATCAAAGGCCAAATCGGCGTGCCACCCAATTCTTGCATCAACTGCAAGTCAACGGCGTTGGTTGTGTGGTGGATACCTGTGATCACAAGTGGCGCGTATAAGAAGCCGAAGATGGTAGAGCCAATCATCGCAAAGTCACCCGTCATGGCTGCTTTTGCTGCGAAAGCAACGCCGTCACCCAACATACGACCGAATGGGCCAATGATAGAGTGCGCAAGAATCACAGACACAATGATGGAAACAAACGGTACTACTACTAGGTAAAGGTAAGACGGAATGATGCGTTTTAAGCGTGTTTCGATAAACGCCAGTGCCATACCCGCTAACATCGCTGGAATCACCTGCGCCTGATAGCCCACTTTCTCAATAACAAACAATCCGAAATCCCAGACTTCTGGTGCTTGTTTACCGATCAAGTACGCGTTCATTAACTGCGGCGAAACCAACGTCACACCCAACGTGATACCCAGAATCGGTGTCCCGCCGAGCTTTTTCACGGTCGACCAACACACACCAACGGGTAAGAAGAAGAAAATCGCTTCACCAATTAACCATAGGAATGAGTGAACAGTCGCCCAAAACTGACTAATTTCCGTTAGGGTTTGACCATCAAACATCTTAATGTCGCCAATCACATTACGGAAACCAAGAATCAAACCACCAGTAATGATCGCAGGCAGCAACGGTACAAAGATTTCTGCAAGGTGGGAAATACCACGCTCAACGATATTCATGTTTTGGCGAGCAGCGTTCTTGGATTCGTCTTTGCTCGCTTCACTTTTACCGCTTAGCTCGATCAGTACTTTGTAAACCTCATCAACTTCAGTGCCGATGACGACTTGGAATTGACCTGCGTTGGTAAAACAACCTTTCACCATACGCAAGGCTTCTAACTGTTTCGTGTCCGCTTTGTCGGTATCATTTAGAACAAAACGCAAGCGAGTTAAACAGTGGCTTACACTGGCAATATTGTCCGGCCCCCCGACCAGCTCAATAAGACGCTCCACGTCTTTACGCGCAATCTTACTCATAACTTTGTCCACCCTGTATTGGATACATTCGATTCATCATTTTATTTTTATAAATGGGAACATTCCCACTTCTTGATTTTAATATTGCCACCCAAAGACAAAAAACAAAATGGGAACAGTCCCATTAATTGAGAATGATCACAGTATAATTTTAGAGCAGATCGTTTTAGAACGGGTTAACGGCAAACAGGATGTTGAGTGAAGTGAACGACTTCTTCATCGCCATTTAATTGATTAATCAGCATCTTAGCGGACTTTTCACCCGCAAGGGTATAACCCGGGTCAACACTAAATACTTTAGGGAAAAGGAAAGACAGCAACTCGTTACCACCCACGCCTGTCACGACCACGTCTTCACGGCCTAACTCTTGAAGACGCTTAATTACGCCCAATGCAATGGTATCGCTGGCACACACAATGGCTTGCGTGTCTGCTTTTAGAACGTGATCCACCAATTGATAAGCACTTTCATGGCTAAGCTTACCGGTTTGGAAACAAGGTGTGAGTTGTTTACGTTGACACCAAGCTTTATAAGCATTTAAACGCGCCAAGCCTGTGGTTTTGTCTTCAGGATCAACACCAATATAAGCAATGCGAGAGAGAGATTGCTGCTCAAGATGAGACAAAGCCATGTCTATCACGCCTTGGTTATCATAATTGATGGAAGAGACGTTATTGGTATCCATCGCAATCACCACAATGCGATTGCCCCACTCGGTTAAGGCTTGCTCATCGCACCCAGTAAAGCCAAACACAATCACGCCATCCACATTGCGACGCTTAAGCACGTTTAGGTGTTCGTTGGTTTTGTCGCGATCAAACTGGCTTTCCATGATCACCGCATCATAACCAGCGGAATACAATGCATTGAGCATTGTACCAACTGCGCGATTTTCGGATGGTGAGTCCAGACGGGAGATAATAACTCCAATGACTTTTTGGCTACCGCCACGCATTGATTGCGCAGATTTGGACGGTACATAGCCAGATTCACGAATGATTTGCTCTACTTTCTCTCGCGTTTGAGGTTTCACTTTTGGATCATTGGTAAGCACACGGCTTACTGTTGATTTGCCAACGCCTGCCAATTTCGCGATATCAAGAATGGTGAGTTTTTTGCTCATAAGTGATCAAACTAGAATGGATGAATGCTTAGGTGACTGAACTTTAACAGCAATAAAAGAAAAGGGAAGCAAACGCTTCCCTTAAACATGCAAATTGTGGTGTTATTTTTGTAAATACGCTGGCACATCTGCGATGCTATCGAGCACTACTGTAGCTAATGCTTCACCTTGCTCGGTGATTGGCTTACCTGTGCGAACCAGAATCTTAGTGCCAACACCTGCGGCTTCTGCTGCCATCATGTCTTCGGCTTTATCACCAATCATCACAGATTTTTCCATGTCGATTTTCAAGAAGTCGCGAGCAGAGATAAACATACCAGGTTTAGGTTTGCGGCAATCACAATCTTGCTTGTAGTCACCGATGCCATGCTCAGGATGATGTGGACAATAGTAAAAACCATCAAACTCAACGCCATTATCAACGAAGTTCCAGTCCATCCATTGTGTCAGAGACAAGAAACGGTCTTCACTGAATTTACCGCGCGCGATGCCCGATTGATTCGTTACAAGCACCAACAGGTAACCTTTATCTTTCAGCGCTTTTGTCGCTTCAAACACACCGTCAATGTACTCAAAATCATGTTCGTCATGAACGTAGCCGTGGTCAACGTTGATCACGCCGTCACGATCGATAAAAACAGCAGGTTTTGCCAAAACGTATTTCTCTATTAACTCGGTTTAATCAGATTATTACATACCTTATAAACTTCAACACTATCTAATTCGTTCTAGGCCTCGACAAAACGGTTGATTTGTTGGGCAAGAATCGGTAAATCTGAGGGTGCCCCTCCGCTCATCTTCTTGTTGTTATCTACGCCTCTTTCTTTCCAAAACAGAACATCCATACATTTAGACGTCTAGACGTAAAAATATCTATTGACTTCATTCTGGTTAACCCATAGCATCAACTGAGAATTGAGATAAAGCTCAAAATTAAGTTCTGTCAAAGGCCGTTTTTGACAGCGAAGTTCCCCTTATCTCTGGGCAGGTTGAAACATGATAGAAATAAAAAACGTCAATAAAGTGTTCTACCAAGGCAGTAAGGAAATCCTTGCCCTGAAAGACATTAACCTACACATCGCCAAGGGCACCATCTTCGGTGTTATCGGTTCATCAGGCGCTGGTAAAAGTACGCTGATCCGCTGTGTAAACATGCTAGAAGCACCAAGCTCTGGCTCCATCATCGTTGATGGCGTTGATTTAACAACACTCAGCAAAAAGCAGTTGGTCGAAACGCGCCGCAACATTGGCATGATCTTCCAGCACTTTAATCTGCTTTCGTCTCGTACTGTGTTTGATAACGTGGCTCTACCACTGGAACTGGCTGGCAAAGACAAATCGCAAATCACAACAAAAGTGACTGAGCTGCTAAAGCTCGTTGGCTTAGCGGACAAGCACGAAAGCTATCCGTCCAACCTAAGTGGCGGTCAAAAACAACGTGTGGCTATTGCTCGCGCATTGGCATCCGACCCAAGCGTACTGTTGTGTGACGAAGCCACCAGCGCATTGGATCCTGCAACGACTCAATCCATCCTTGAGCTATTAAAAGAGATCAACCGCAAACTCAACATCACGATTCTACTGATCACCCACGAAATGGAAGTGGTAAAAAGCATCTGTCACGAAGTGGCGATCATCGGTGGTGGTGAATTGGTTGAGAAAGGCACGGTTGGCGATATTTTTGCGCACCCGAAAACGGAACTGGCTCACGAGTTCATTCGTTCCACATTGGATCTTTCCATTCCAGAAGATTACCAAGCGCGTTTGCAACCAAATCGAGTTGAAGGCAGCTACCCTCTTGTCCGTATGGAATTTACTGGCGCAACCGTAGATGCACCGTTGATGTCGCAGATTTCGCGTAAGTACAACATCGACGTCAGCATTCTGAGTTCCGATCTTGATTACGCCGGCGGCGTGAAGTTCGGCATGATGGTCGCAGAGCTGTTTGGTAATGAACAAGACGACAGTGCAGCAATTGAATATCTGCGCGAGCACAACGTAAAAGTAGAGGTACTTGGTTATGTCCTTTAATACGATTTTTGAATGGCTAAGTTTAAACAGCAAACTACTTTTAGGTGCTACGTGGGAAACCATCTACATGGTCGCAGTTGCTGGCGTAGTGGGTTTTGCGGTCGGCATTCCGTTGGGAGTGATTCTGCATATTACTAAGAAAGGCGGCTTGCTAGAAAACACCAAACTGAACGGAATTCTTGGTGCAGTGGTTAACGTTGGGCGCTCAGTTCCTTTCCTTGTTTTGATGGTTGCGATCATTCCGGTGACTAAAATGTTAGTGGGCACTTTCATTGGTACAACTGCGGCAATCGTTCCGCTGACTATTGGTGCGATTCCGTTTGTCGCTCGTCTCATTGAAGGGGCATTGCTGGAAGTACCAACTGGCTTGGTTGAGGCTGCGCAATCCATGGGCGCAACACCAACGCAAATCATCACAAAAGTTCTCCTACCAGAAGCAATGCCGACTATTGTTAACTCAGTGACGATTACTCTAGTGACATTAGTGAGCTACTCTGCGATGGCAGGAACGGTTGGCGGCGGCGGCCTCGGTGACGTAGCCATCCGATACGGCTTCCACCGTTACGACATTACTATCATGGCAGTAACCGTTGTGATGTTGATTGTTCTAGTACAAATTATTCAGTCTATCGGTGACGCAGTGGTGCGCCGTGTAGACCACCGATAAGCATTGAAAATACATATTATAAGGAGATAAACATGAAATTTAGCCTTAAAGGTCTTTTGACTGTAGCAACTGCTGCTTCTGCTCTTGTTCTAGCGGGTTGTGGCGATAAAGAAGTGGACGTAAACAAGGTAAAAGTTGGCGTAATTGCAGGTGCTGAAGCGCAAGTTGCTGAAGTAGCGGCAAAAGTAGCGAAAGAAAAGTACAACCTAGACGTTGAACTGGTTACGTTCACGGACTACGTAACACCAAACGCTGCGCTAGATGACGGCTCTGTAGACGCGAACGCTTTCCAACACAAACCTTACCTAGATCAACAGGTTAAAGATCGCGGCTACAAACTGGCTATCGCAGGTAACTCGTTTGTTTACCCAATCGCAGGGTACTCAAAGCAAGTAAAATCTGTGGATGAAATTCAAGATGGCGCACGCATCGCGGTTCCAAACGATCCAACCAACCTAGGTCGCTCACTACTGCTTCTTGAGCAACAAGGTTTGATTACGCTACGTGATGGCGTTGGCCTACTCGCTACAGTACGTGACATCGTAGGCAATCCTAAGAACATTGAAATCATTGAGCTAGAAGCACCGCAACTTCCTCGTTCTCTGGATGACGTAACGCTGTCTATCATTAACACCACTTACGCAAGCTCTATCGACCTGTCTCCAGAGCGTGACGGTGTGTTTGTTGAAGATAAAGAATCTCCATACGTAAACCTAATCGTAGCGCGTGAAGAGAACGTTAATGCTCAAAACGTACAAAACTTCGTAAAAGCTTACCAAACTGAAGAAGTTTACGAAGCAGCGAAAAAACTATTCAAAGGCGGCGTAGTGAAAGGTTGGTAATCCCGCTTTTCTAAAACCGAACTATTCGAAAACAAAAGGGCTGATGTGAAAACATCAGCCCTTTTTAGTCTTTCTCAATCTATCAAGTTAGGTCAGGTGAGAACCTATTTAATATGATCCCAAGAGATGTTCGAAACAATTCGGCACGAGTCGCACTTAAAATAGAAGATGTCATGTAATGGCTCATCAAGCAGCCATTCTCCACCACACTTCGGACACTTACGTGCTTTCTCGCTCTCCAACGACTGACCGCCCACACGATACTGATAATAGTAAGTTGGAATCTTGGTGATGTATTCGATACGACCACGCAAATCCCAACCGCGGCGGAACAACACACTGTCTACGTCGCAAATCTCGTGCAGCGCCGCATGCTCCGCGCGGCACCCGCCCGCCATTTGGATTTCATCGCACGCTTGCCATTCCGTCTGCCATTTGATGACCGCTTTATGATCGCCGTTGAGTGTCGGATCATTACGATACAGTGGAATTGGCAACAAAGTTTCACCACTGCGCAGTGGCGAGCACGTGTGCACATACGTTGTGTAGAGCACTTGCCAATTTGGCGCTTCGTCTTCGGCCGCTTGTTCTGAATTTAAATCACGACCAAGCATACGCATTTTCGGCGCAAGCAAAGACGCATCCGACAAACGATTCATGCACACTTTAACGAAATCTGAATGATAACGCGGATGCAAACTGTCTTGCTCCGGGCAAACCACGCGCACAAAAAATTCGCCGTCACCCATCACTATCGGGAATTCACGACCTAGCACTTGGCCGTTGTAACGTAACGCATCCATCAAACCGTTAATGGCTTTATCTACCGCACTGACGGTGGTGTTATCAAAACACTCAAATTGCAACTCAACAACGTACATGCTTACACCGCAGCCTCAATTTTGGCCAAAAACTCCACAACATTCTCTGCGAGCACTTCGCGCTTATCTGTTCCTAAACGCTCTAAAATCACATTGCCCGTTAAGTTACAAATTGAAATCACGTCCAATTCTGCATCCGTCGCTGCAATAAACACCGTCGGCTTTAGCTTTAGACGACGCTGTGTCACCAAGTGACCCAAAATGTTCTCTTGTAAGCGAACAAAATCGTCATCACTCCAAACTTGAAGCAATGTCAGAGGATTCGTCTGCCACGTTGCGTCCATATCCGCACTGTATTGAGATCCATAAAACGCTTTAATGTCTTCATGCAGCGTCAACTCAATCGCATTTTCAACGTTAGTAAAATCCGCCATCTCTTCTCGCGGGAATGCTTTCCACAATACCGCGCCGTCACACTTCTCTTCGACACATGGAGAAACAAAATCAGCAAGCTCCTCATTGCGAGGCAATTCATTATTCTTATTTTGCCAAGCTTGTTGGTAGCGCAGGCTGAAGTCTTGTAGCGCCTGAGTAACGGTTTGGGTCATGAAGGTCTCCTCATTCCTTATTTGTCAGATAGCAGAATTTGCCGGATAGCAATTAATCAGCGGATTCAGTAAAATTCTCGCCATTCTAATCGAAAACGACCACAAAGTATGAGCAAATATTCTGACGCTAAAGAGCTTGCTGGCCTGACGCTGGGCAAAAAGACTGAGTACGCTAACCAGTACGATGCAAGCCTACTGCAACCTGTACCTCGCAGCCTAAACCGTGATGACCTTGAACTAGGCGACACCTTACCTTTCTTGGGACATGACATTTGGACTCTGTACGAACTGTCTTGGCTAAACAGCAGAGGCTTGCCTCAAGTGGCCGTTGGTGAAGTGTACATTCCTGCAACCAGTGCAAACTTAATTGAGTCGAAGTCATTTAAGCTCTACCTAAACAGCTATAACCAAACCCGTTTCGCGAGTTGGGAAGAAGTAGCAGAGCGTTTAACGCAAGACCTATCCGCATGCGCGGGCGAAAAGGTATTGGTCGAAGTGAACCCTGTAGGTCACTACACCAACCAACCTATCGTGACAATGGAAGGCGAATGCATTGACGACCAAGACATTGAAATCAACAGCTACGATTTTGATGCTGATTTGCTAACAGGTGCTGCTGGCGAAGATCAAGTGGAAGAAGTGTTGCATAGCCACCTATTGAAATCGAACTGTTTGATCACCAACCAGCCAGACTGGGGCAGCGTTGAAATTCGCTACCAAGGTGCCAAGATCGATCGTGAGAAGTTGCTGCGCTATTTGGTGTCTTTCCGTGAACACAACGAGTTCCATGAGCAATGTGTAGAACGTATTTTCACTGACCTGATGAAATACTGCCAACCAAACAAATTGACGGTGTTTGCGCGTTACACTCGTCGTGGCGGCTTGGATATCAACCCTTACCGTTCGACAGAACAAGATAAGCCAGCTCATAATCATCGCATGGCTCGTCAATAATAGCGTGATAGGCAGAAATAAGTTCGGCAATCAAGAGGATTGCCGGGCGTTTTTATTGCCCAAGCATGTTACTATACCAAACGACTTCAACCGGCTATAAAAAGCAAGTTGAAGTCATTTGGGTTTATCCGCTATCTAAAACAGTTCGAGGGAACGAAAAGAATGTTTTGGGACAGTTCGCGTCTAATTAAATTAATAGGCTTTTTTTGTCTACTCTTGGCACAGCCACTCCACGCGACCATTTTATCTTCTGCTTTGCTTAACGAAGCACAACAACTGGCTGAGATAGAGCCAGCTCAAGCAAAGCAAGCAGCCAAAAACTACTTATCGCAACGCGAACTGACCGAACGTAAAGAAAGCGGCAGCCCTTCTGCGATGTCTCGAGAAGAGACCGATCGCAGCATTCGTACCCCAGCCAGCACCATCGAAGCACACAAGATCATTGCGCAAGCCGACTATACGATGGGCAATGTCCGCTCAGCGATCGATAACCTCAATGAAGCAGAAAAGCTCGCGAAAGAATACCAACTGCCTTACATGACTTTGGATGTGCAACTCATGCGCAACCAAATGATTTGGATGTACGACCACAACTATTCAGCAGCCGAAGACACCCTCAATCAAATTGAAAAACAGCTCGACGAAGCCGACTCTGTACTTCAACGTACAGACAGCGTCCGTTATCGTCTAGTGATGCAACGAGCCCTGCTAGCGGCTCATCGTGGCGATAACGTTGGCGCAGAGCGTTTGTATGCTCAAGCGAAAAGCATGCTTGAGGACAGTCGTTCCGATTTGGCCTTAATTGATTACTACACTTCTGTTGGTGAGTTTTACCTTAACAGTAAAAAATACAACCTTGCGCTTTCAGAACTGCTTTACGGTTATTGGCAGTCCATAGAAAGTGACAGCGGTACTCGCCTTGCTAAAGTAAACCGCTTGCTGGCGAGACTTTTCCAAGAGCGTCGTGTGTACGACAAAGCCATTGAATATCTGTCTCAGGCTGCAGATTTCTACGACTCTTACCCAAGCTCCCCTATTTTGGCCGATGTGCTTGAACAAATGGGCGACATCTATTTTTATCAAGGCAAGTTCAATCTTGCTTTGGTGCACTACTTCAACGTACTGGATCACGAAAGCACCAGTCGTAATATCAATCGCACCATTAAGATTCGGTTGAGCTTGGCTGCGACTTACCTGCAACTCTACAACTACGCACTTGCAGAGCAATATCTGGAACGTGCGACAGAGTTACTGGAATACGCGGATATCCCTCAGCTTGAAGCGAAAGCCGCCCTACTTCAGTCTGGTCTCGCTTATCATCAGAACGACAGCAAAAAAGTAATTGAAAACGCGAAGAAAGCCTTAGAGCTTGTCGAAAAAGCGCCGGAAAACAAAAACTTCATCAAGCAGCAATCTTACCGTTTGTTGGGCTTGGGTTACGAACAGGCGGGCGAATATCAACTGTCACTGCAAGCGTACAAAAAATACACCAGCTTAGTGCGTTTGGAGCAAAAACAACTCAACCAAATTAGTGAAGATGCGTTCCGTCAGCAAAAAGAGTTTGCGGAACAGACCATTCACTATGTCGGTCAATCAGAGCGTCTAGAGCAGGTGGAAATGGAACATCGTAAGTTCCAGAAAATTTCCTTTGCCCTATTCATCACCGTTCTGGTTATGTTTTTGTTCATTATGCGCCGCGGCGTGATCATGCAGCGCCAAGCGGGTGAAATCGAGAAACTTCGTAACGACCTCTTTACCCATTCCCGCTCTCGCTTACGTAATCTGCGCATGCTGAACGTGAAGTTGTCTCGCTCACTGAAAAAATCGCGTGACACTTTTGAACAGTGGCAAATGGGTGAACTTATCCATGAACCGCTCAACGACCGACTACGTTTTGTGATGATCGACCTACCGTTCTTACGCAGCATGTACGTTCAAAATGGTTACAAAGCGGGCTTGGAATTAGAACGCGCATTCGGAGAATACCTAGCAGAGCGCATCGAAAAACCGGCACGTTTGTACCACTTCTCGGATGCAAACTTACTCTACATCGAACCTAACGCAGACCGCGACGCCTCTGCCGAAGTCATGTTTGAAAAATTCCAAGCGTGGGTAGACGAATTTGCGACTCAGCATAACGTCAATCGCATCATTCGTATGGGCATCAGCGACTACCCGTTCTTGCCTCGAGCTTACACCGCTATCAATGACGAAGAGCTGCTCGACTTACTGCTACTTGCGACGCACATTGCACGCGAAGTTAGCCTCAAAGATAAACAAAGTCATTGGGTATTTTTGAAAGCCATAGACAACGCGCCAGCAGCGAGCTTTGCAACCGGTAACATAAGAACCGCTTGCCAACACGCCATCAACCAAGGCCTGATCAAGATCCACTCCTCTTACAAGAATGAGGACGACATCAAGAAAATATTAAAAAATGGATAATTAACCATCGGTTAAGCGTAATAACTAATGACGCTATAAAGTTTTTTGTTATTATCAGTTAATTGTCAGTAGTACATGGACTTAACCGTAGTCGTTTCATGGGAATCTTGGAATCCGATATTCAGTCGCAGCTTCATCAGCTGAGTTGTCAACTTGACCAACTCAGGCTGACACATCGTGATACTTCGCTCAAATTTAAGCGAGAACAACAAGTTCTCAAGCGCGTTGTGGCATCTTTGTCGTCTGCTTGCCAAGGCTCAAACACCCAAGTTGCTAACTATCTGTTTGAAATTCAGCAAGAGCTGCAACATCAAAAAGACATCAGCACTCTGATCCCGCGCTTGGCGGTACTTGAAAGAATGCTCAAACAGCAGTCGAAAACGATGGATAAACAGAACGGCTACCTCGATGAACAAATCAAACACAGCGGTGAAACACTCCAACGTGTTACGGGTTTGCCAGCGCAGTTAAAACGCGAACTGCGCAACTTAATGAGCTTCTCGGAAGTACACGCAGGGAAGAAAGTCGATCAAGCTACCCGTCTACTGAGCATCTACGAACGCGCGATTAAAATCATCACTTCGAACTCGCGTTTACAACTCAGCGAATTCGAAAACAACCCAGACAAATCTCAACTAGAATGCCTCGCCGTCGATCTACAACATACGATTACAGAACTTGATTTTGAAGGCGAATGTGGCGAGAGACTGCTTGATATTCGTGCAAAACTGTTGCTTGGCGTGAATGCAGAATCCTTAATCGAGCTGACGTTAAGCACTCTAAAGTTAGTCGTCGAAGCGACTAAGTTTGAGCGCAAAGCATCAAGCCAATTTCTCGATCAGTTAAACTCTGCTCTGGCGAGTAACCTCAAAACCGTCCATCAAAACGTCGATCAACACCATACTTATTTTGAGCATCGCCAAGAGCTGAATGCGGAAATGAATGGTTTGGTTGAACTCAGCCAACAATCTCTCGACCAAGCTCAGGATTTAGCAGAACTCAAACAAGAAGTCGCTCCATTGCTAGCCAAAATGGCCTCGTTAACCGAGCGCCTCAAGATGACGGAAGAGAGAGAACAGGCCCTGCAAGAGCGTTTAAGCTACAGCAAAAATCAGCTTGAAGCGGTGTTTGAAACCACACAAGATTACCGCCGCCGCTTAGACGACCAGACACAGCGAATGTTGCTTGATCCACTCACGAAGGTTTACAACCGAACAGCATTTAACGATCGTCTTGAGCTCGAATACCGTCGTTGGATTCGCTCTCAACAAAATCTACGAGTGGTACTGTTTGATGTCGATAACTTCAAAGCCGTAAACGACAGTTATGGTTATACCGCTGGTGATAAAGCGCTGAAGATCATCGCTCGAGCCATCAATAAGCGCGTGTCTGATACCGAAACCGTCGCTCGCTTTGGCGGTGAAGAGTTTATTCTGCTGATCCCAGAACAAAATGAAGAATACACTTTAGAACTGATGAAGAATATTCAGCGCGATATCTGTCAGCTGCCGTTTAAGTTCCGCGAGCAAAACATCATAATTACTCTGACAGCCGTCTCTACTTCATTTAAGGAATCAGACGCACCAGAATATGTGCTCGATCGCCTTGGGCAAATGCTCACTGACGCTAAAAAACGGGGCACAAACCAGCTAAACTGGAACTAAAAACCGTTCAAAAAACAAGCAAACAAACACTTTCACCCCCTCTCAAACGCTCATAACCTCCCATTTTCAACGAGTTATCACATTTATCCCCTTTCAGTCTGCTAAGCTGTTAAAACCCAAGTCACTTCAAGATGATGTATTCATTCATGACGAATATGGCATCTTGAGGTTGCTTGGGACTCGATAACCATAAAACCAAACCCTCCAGCCATCTGAGTAAAACGACACGTACAACTAAGTAAGATGCGTTGGAACTATCCCTCAAAATAATGCAACACAAGGAGGCGTTATGATTACCCATATAAGCCCCGCAGGTAGCATGGACTTGCTATCCCAACTGGAAGTTGAACGCTTAAAGAAAACCGCTTCGAGTGATCTTTACCAGCTTTATCGTAACTGTACGTTAGCGGTATTGAACTCTGGTAGCCACACAGATAACTCCAAAGAGCTTCTCGATAAACACCAATCGTTTGATGTGAATGTAGTGCGCCGCGAGCGTGGCATTAAGCTAGAGCTGACCGACCCACCAGAGCATGCGTTTGTCGATGGAGAGATCATTAAAGGCATTCAAGAACACTTATTCTCTGTACTGCGTGACATCGTTTACGTGAACATGCACTTGGCTGACAGTCAGCGCCTCAATCTCACTAACCCAACGCATATTACCAACCTTGTGTTTGGTATTTTGCGTAACGCAGGCGCGCTCACTCCCGGTATTGAACCAAATCTCGTCGTCTGTTGGGGCGGCCATTCAATCAATGGCGTTGAATACCAATACACGCGCGAAGTGGGTAACGAGCTTGGCTTACGTGAACTTAATATCTGTACGGGTTGTGGACCTGGTGCGATGGAAGGCCCGATGAAAGGAGCGGCAATCGGTCACGCTAAACAGCGTTACACCGAGCAACGCTACCTTGGCTTGACGGAGCCTTCAATCATTGCCGCTGAGCCGCCAAACCCAATCGTCAACGAGCTGATCATCATGCCGGACATCGAAAAACGTTTAGAAGCGTTTGTTCGTATGGCGCATGGTATTGTGATCTTCCCGGGTGGTCCGGGTACTGCCGAAGAGTTGCTGTACATTCTTGGTATCATGATGCATCCAGACAATGCTGATCAGCCGATGCCGATTGTGTTAACCGGACCAAAAGAGAGCGAAGAATACTTCCGTTCTATCGACGCGTTTATTCGCGATACCTTAGGTGAAGAAGGTCAAAAACACTACCAAATCGTCATTGATGATCCTGCCGAAGTTGCACGTATCATGAAGCGCTCGATGGAAGATGTACGCCTTCACCGTAAAGAAAAAGGCGATGCTTACAGCTTCAACTGGTCATTGAAAATCGAACCGGATTTCCAACTGCCATTTGACCCAACGCATACATCAATGGAAGGGTTGAATTTGAACTTAGATCAAGAACCTCAGGTTCTGGCGGCTAACTTACGCAAAGCCTTCTCTGGTATTGTGGCAGGTAACGTCAAAGCCGAGGGCATTCGTGAAATAGAATGCAAAGGTCCATTTTCCATTCATGGCGATCCTGTACTGATGAAGAAGCTCGACAAGCTACTGCAAGACTTCGTTGAACAGCATCGAATGAAATTGCCAGGCGGTTCTGATTACGAACCATGCTATCGAATTGCCCATCCATAAATTGGTGGTCGATAGTCTGGCTTGCATTCGTTACACTAGGGGCATTACGCCCCTTTTTTATTGCTAAGTCATTATGTCTATTCATCTTGTTATTATTGATGCCCTCAACTTGATTCGCCGTGTGCACTCTGCACAACCGGATCCAACTGACATCGCAAGAACCATCACGACGACTCAGCGAACCCTTACGCGTATTCTTTCCGAAGCGAAACCAACACATATCATCGCGGTGTTTGATCACCATGAACAAGATAGAGGTTGGCGCGCTGAAATCCTTCCTGACTACAAGCAAAATCGCAAACCGATGCCAGAGCCGCTGATGCAAGGCTTGGATGCCATCCAACAAGCATGGTGGGAGCAAGGTATTGATTCACTGCTATCAGAAGGCGATGAGGCGGACGATTTAGTTGCGACACTGGCGACCAAAGTGGCAAGCCACGGCGAGAAAGTAACGATCGTTTCAACCGACAAAGGCTACTGCCAGTTACTTTCACCGACGCTGCAAATTCGCGATTACTTTCAACACCGTTGGTTGGATGAACCGTTTATTGAGAAAGAGTTTGGCGTAAAGCCAAGCCAACTCGCTGATTATTGGGGGTTAACTGGCATTAGTTCAAGCCAAGTGCCAGGCGTTCCGGGCATTGGACCGAAAGCCGCCAAAGAGATCCTAACTCAATTTGAAGACATTGAAGCAGCCTACGCCAGCGATGAACTTGCACCGAAATATCGCAAGAAGCTGGATGAACACATTGAGTCTGCACGTCTATGTAAACGAGTAGCGGCGTTGAAATGCGATATCGATCTCGGCTTTAACCTGCAAGACATTCGCTTTACCGGACCAAATAAAGCCGAGTAAGTACATCTCTTTTACGCTGTAAGTTTTGGGTTAGACAACACGTTTATAAAATCTGTTGTGTAACCCTTTACATTCACGGCAATGATATTTGCCTCATCATTAACCTACAAGATACTGATTAGTTTATAAGCTAATTCACAGTCTTAGTGAGTAATTTCATTATTTTTAAATCTCTTAATAACGGAGAAAAATAATGAAAAACATCATCTTAGTATCTTTAGTCACACTCTTATCCTTCCCTACTCTTGCTGAAACTTGTGGTCAACACCTTGATAAAGGCATACCTTCAAGCAACAGCGATCAGTTCCTTTGCCGAGATGGCTATGCGGTTGGGTACAACTACAACACCAAAAATGCAGACTGGGTTGCTTACCACATTACCGCAGAAAGCGTGAACATCACCAACAAACGCAGTAACGCCTTCCAAGAAGACACTGAAATGCCGGATTACGCACGCTCTACCTTAGCGGACTACAAAGGCTCAGGATACGACAGAGGGCACCTTGCGCCGTCAGCGACAATGGATTTCACCCAAGAGTCAATGAAGCAAAGCTTTTTGATGAGCAACATGTCGCCTCAACTGCCGGGGTTTAACCGCGTTGGTTGGCGCGTTCTAGAGGAACATGTTCGTGATCTCGCCAATGAGTACAATGAGCTTTATGTGGTGACCGGACCGATTTACCAAGGTAATGAAGGAACAATCGGTAATGGTGTGGCGATCCCGAGCGCATTTTACAAAGTCATTCTTGATCCAAGCTTTGATGAAGCCATTGCGTTCATTGTCCCGCATCGTGATGTTTCAAGCTCTGAGTTAGCCAACTTTATTACCACCATTGACGAAGTTGAACGTCAAACTGGATTAGACTTTTTTGCTCAAACGCCAGATAACATCGAAGACAACATGGAATCAGTAAAATGGGAAGAGATGTGGCCAACCAACCAGTAATTGAGTGACTGTCGCGATTCCTAAACCGCAATAAAAAAGCGCCTGAAGTAGGCGCCTTTTTGATAATGTTCAACCACATAGAAACGATAACTTAGTGCGGAGAGATATTAGATAGACACTGAATGTGAATCGTGATCTCTTCACGGTCATGATACAGATGCTTCGCTTGCAGCTTGAATTTCACCTTGTTCTCAATCAAGAACATTTTTAGATTTTCAAGATCTTGCAGTACTTCATCGTAACGACCTTTCATTGGCAATTTCAGGTTAAAGATGGCTTCTTTCGCCCAACCTTTAAGCAGCCATTGGCCCATAAGATGTGCCACGCGAGCTGGTTTCTCAACCATATCACACACAATCCAAGTCACGTTCTTACGGTCTGGTTCAAACTTAAAGCCATCCACCATGTGGTGCTTAATCTGACCCGTTTCCATCAAGCTGTCTGCCATCATGCCATTATCAACACAATGAACGAACATAGAACGCTTCACTAATTGGTACGTCCAACCACCTGGACATGCACCTAAGTCAACGCCCCACATGCCTGGCGCTAAACGCTCATCCCACTCATCTCGCGGAATAAATACGTGGAAAGCTTCTTCCAGTTTTAGCGTTGAACGGCTTGGTGCGTCTGCTGGGAATTTCAAGCGAGGGATACCCATAAAGAACTGCGAGTTGTTGCCTGGTAGTGAGTAACCCACATAACAATGACCCGGTGCGACAAAACAGATGTGCAGCACTGGCTTCTTCGCGTTGTCTTTATTCCACATCAAACCTTTACCACGCAACGCTTGGCGCATTGGTACAGTGAACTTGCGGCAGAACTTCAATAGCTCTTTTGCTTCGTTCGTATCTGGCGTTTCGATACGTAGATCGCCACAACGTGGGAACGATTCAAACTCTGACAGCTCAGCCAGAATTGGGCTGATGCGGTCTTCACTTGGCAGCGCTTCAAACTCAGCCGCTACAGCAAACATCTGACGCGCAAAAATCAATGAACTAAAGTCTAAACCTTTAACTAGCTTCTCTGCGTCTCCATCTTGGTAACACTCGAAGACAACATAACCTGAGTTTTTCTTCACACGAGGGAAGCCATACACTTCCAACTGTGTCGCTTTGTCCTGAATTTCACCAGCACACTCTTTCTCAAAGCCAGCACGGCAATAGAGCATTAGTTGTTTCACTTGGAGACCTCTTTGATATTAAACGCAGCAAAAAAGAACAGACACCAGCCGATCATGAACATGAATCCTCCCATTGGAGTGATGGGTCCAAACCATTTAATGCCCGTCAGCGCCAGCGCGTAAAGACTGCCGCTAAAACAAAAGATGCCGATGATAAAGCAAATCGCCGCGATGAAAAAATATTTTTGTGCTTTTTGTCCCAAATTGAGCAGAAGCAAAATGGCACAAAATGCAACCGCTAAGGTGTGGATGAACTGATACAACACACCCGTCTCAAACACGCCAAGCAAATAAGGCGCAAGCTTGGCTTTTAGGCCGTGCGCTGCGAAAGCGCCTAGTGCAACAGAAACTAGTCCCGAAAGTCCCGTAAAAAAGAGTAACCACTTACTTTTCACTGTACACCTCATTGATGAATGCTGACAGTTGCTCTACTGCAAGTGCAATATTGCCCGCTTCGGTATGTCCCGAGCTCTTGCGCGGCTTAAAGCTATGATCGCCATCAGGTAAGAAGCTCACTTTCACTTGCTTAGAAAACACAAACTCATCAAACTCTTCACGCTTACCAAAAGTATCTCGCTCACCTTGAAGAATCAGAGTGGGCTTGTCGATGCTTGCAAGATGATCACCTTTGAATTTTTCTGGCTTACCCGGAGGGTGAAATGGAAAGCCTAAACAGGCAATGCCCGCCACCAGCTCGTGCTCTGCGAGTAAACTCGCCATTCTCCCTCCCATCGACTTGCCACCAATGACCACGGGAGAAGAAGCAAAGTGAGCGATCACTTCGCTGTATGCTTCGAGCAACTTTGGTGCGCGATCGGGCGGACGCTTTTTGCCATCTTCCGAACGTTTCACCATGTAAGGGAAATTAAAACGCACCACACGAATGCCTTGCTCAACTAATCCTTTGGCGACAGCAGTCATGAAGTCATGCTCCATCCCCGCCCCTGCGCCGTGAGCAAAAACAAACAGCGGCCCGTTTTCAGGCCCCTCAACTATCCACTGGCTCATCCAATACTTCCTCTTGTTCTTTTCTCGCCGTTGCCAGCATCCAATCTCTAAATGTCGCGATGCGTCCCATGTCTGCCTGCTGCTCATGGCACACCACATAGAAGGCATTTTTGGAGATAAGCACCTCATCAAACGGCGCAATCAGCCGTCCCGCTTCCATTTCTGGTTTCGCTAACACGTTGTTGCCCAATGCTACGCCTTGTCCGTGTGCAGCAGCCTGCAGCACCATAGTCGAGTGGCTGAAAATCGGGCCGTGATTCACGTTAATGCCTTCGATGTTGTAATGACGAGCGAACTGCTTCCAATCTTTACGCGAAGTATCATGTAACAAAGTGTGTAATTTGAGGTCACTTAGAGATTCTAATGGTTTGTTACCTAAAAGTAACGAAGGTGAACAAAGTGGGATCAGAAACTCTTGGTACAGTTTATCCGCTCGCAAACCCGGCCAGTTCCCACGGCCGTAGTAGATCGCTACATCTACATCATCAGTCAGTGAACCTTCATCCATATCCACAGCTTTGATGCGTACATCGATGTCTGGCTCTTGGGCATTAAAGTCCGCCAAACGAGGCACCAACCACTGAATGGCAAAGCTCGGTGGCAAGCTGATGGTCAACGCACCTTTTTCGCTACGTTCCAATACCTTATCGGTCGCTTCAGCAATCGAGGTAAAGATGTCTTTGATGTCGAGAAAGTAACTTTGCCCTTCTTCTGTTAACAGCAAAGAACGGTTACGGCGACGGAAAAGTTTTAGAGATAGAAACTCTTCTAGGGCTTTAATTTGATGACTCACTGCGGCTTGAGTCACAAATAACTCTTCTGCCGCACGCGTAAAGCTGAGATGACGAGCGGCTGCTTCAAATACTCGAAGCGAATTTAAAGGAGGCAATCTGCGAGACATATGGGACCTCAAATAGGATTAGTTTTTTTAATCTGAAACATTATAAAATGTCCGTTGTCGAACAGCCAGATAAATTCTATATTTCACCCCGCAACACGAGCCTGAACGGCTTGATTTCCTTGGAAATCAATTGGCTTCGTTGTTGCGATGTTGTGTTTGCAAACTCGTATTTCGAGTTAGGTAGATTTCTACCATGATGTTTTGTCCACACTCCCTGTGACAAAACAGATACTTCCTGTATTTATTTTTGACCTGTCTGTCAAATTTGTTACACCGCCTTTTTAGGCGGTGTTTTTTTATCTAAAGAAAATCCCATCTTTCAAATCTGGCATCAACATCACTTTTTATCTGTATTTCGGATTAATTATCGTTATATCAACACAACCAATATAGCTTTGCGATAAGCCTCAACATTATGCCGAGTTACGCTTATTTATTGCGCGATCAAAAACAAAAAAGCGCAAATTACATCAGCAATTTGCGCTTTGGGTCTGCTTCAGATCACCGCCATTAGCGGCCATCGAAAGTGTGTTTATTTACTGAGTGACTATGGACGGTAAACTTTCACGTTGTTAAAGCCTTGCTCTTGCAAGTAAAGCGCTTGCAGACGGCTCATTACGCCACGGTCACAGTACAGTAGGTAAGTTTTCGACTGGTCTAGGTCACCGAACTGCGTACCCAGCTTGTAGAACGGAATGTGTTTCACATCCACACCAGCGATTTCTAGTGGGTTATCGTCTTCCTCATCAGGGCTACGAATATCCAATACCACTGCGTGTTCTTCTACCGCTTGTACTTGCTCGACTTCTGGTGCCGCTTGCTCAGATTCTTTTGCGATATCACGAATGTCCATTTGACGCGCTTCGTAAACCACTTTCTCTAGAATGCTGAAGTCAAACTTCGCTTCTTCTGCTTCTAGCTTCTCTTTCACCGCTTTTACTGTTGGCTTCTTAGAGATCACGCCACAGTACTCAGGCATGGTTTTCGCGAAGTCTTCTGTACCGATTTCACGAGCTAAGTTGATGATGTCTTCTTTATCCCAGTTGATAAGAGGACGCAGAATCAGCGTATCCGTAACATTATCGATGTGACGAAGGTTCGTTAGCGTTTGGCTAGATACCTGGCCAAGAGCTTCACCCGTTACCAACGCTTCAATCTTAAACTTCTCAGCAATCATGCCAGCAGCGCGCATGAACATACGCTTCAAGATGACGCCCATTTGACCGTCATCTACTTTCTCAAGAATTTCAGCAACCACAGGTTCGAAATCAACAGAGATGAAACGCACTTTCGCTGATGAGCCGTATTTGTTCCATAGGTAGTGAGAAACCTGCTTAACGCCGATTTCATGAGCAGGGCCACCTAGGTTAAAGAAACAGTAGTGAACTTTAGAGCCACGTTTGATGTGTAGGTAGCTTGATACACCAGAGTCGAAACCACCTGAGATCAGGCTTAGTACGTCTTCTTGAGTACCTAGAGGGAAGCCACCTAGACCTTTGTAACGTGCCAACACTTGGTTAAGTTTGTCACCCGACACTTCAACTTTTACCGTCACATCAGGGTTGTGTAATTTAACGCGTGCGCTTTCTACTGCTTGGTTTAGACCACCACCAACGTAACGTTCAAGCTCGATAGACGTGAAGTCATGCTTACCACGGCGTTTTGCACGAACCACAAACGTTTTATTTTCAATAAGCGGACGGCTAAGTTCCAGCACCTGCTCGTAGATGTCGTGCAGGTCTTTAAACTCAGATTGCTTCACTTCTAGAACGTGATGAATGCCTGGCGTGTGAGTCAGGATTTCTAAAACTTCAGCGTGGTATTCGTTGCTCTCAGAGGTCACTTCAATGTGATCACGACGGTTAAATACTGCGACAGATTCCGTGCGGCTCTTGACGATGTTACGAATGTTGCACTCTAAAATCTTTGTGAAGCGCTTACGCACAGATTCACTTTTTACAAAAATTTCTGGATGGGGCTTTACAATAAATTTCATAGTCTAATTCGCAGGTTAGTTTCGCAATCAACAATGAGTGAACTCTCATAACTATAGAATCAAATCGAAATCCGCGTGAAAGGCACGCCGTTTTCAACGATGTAATGAGCTCACTTTTAGGGCGCAAGATTATATACCCAAACAACCTTAAGATGCTAGGTGCAGCGAGAATGCCTTGGCTTGCAGGCAATGCTACGATTTTAAGAACAAGCGACTCTCGACTAGAAATCGTCAAAAAAAGCGAGCACTCTGCTCGCTTTTTATCTTCTGAACTATTTATAGACGCGCTTTGTTATTGAATAACGGGCACTTCTTCACTGTATAAAGGTTCACCTTGCATGATACTGATTTCAACACGACGGTTAAGTGCGCGGTTTTCATCGGAATCATTCGGCACCAAAGGCTCGGTATCCGCCATACCTCGCACACGAAGACGCTGATGCGAGAAACCTCTGACCTTTTCCATCTCTTGAGCGACCGACACCGCACGCTGCGATGACAAGTCCCAATTCGAGCGATACAGCTCAGAATCCAAACGCTGATTGTCCGTGTGACCAGAGATTCGGACAATACCTGGCACATCTTTCACTAGCTCCGCAATCTGTCGCACTAATGGTCTGAACTTCGGTTGCAGGAATGCAGAACCTTCTGGGAATGCGCCTTTCTCTCGCATTCGTATAACGATTTGCTGACCGAGGTTCTCCACTTCAATCGCGCCTTGTTCGATTTCACGTTCGAGCGCCTTCTTGATGCTCTCCATCAAGGTTTCCATCTCTTGTGACATCTCTTCAGACTGCTGCTGTTGCATGTCTGACTCTGCGGACTGATTGCTTTGTGTCGAGGTTTCCGGTGCTTGACCGCCCGTCAGCTTGCCTTCATCACGCTTAGTACCACCAGCTCGGTCAGACTCACCTTCGTGGAATTCTAACGTCTGCTGAGTGATGTCCATGGTTTGTTGCATGATGACATCAATCGGTGTCGGCTCAGGACGGCCTGGTCTAAATTCTTGTGCGATGATGCTGGTGCCTTTAGGAATGTCTTTCACTTCCAGTTGGTTTTGCACACCAAATGCAAACTTCATCGAACCAGCAATCTGTTTGAACTTCAAAACATCCATTTCAGAGAATGAAAGCAGCAGTACGAAGAAGCACATCAACAGCGACATCAAGTCCGCGAATGTCCCCATCCACAACGGGAGACCGGGTGGCGGACAATCGCATTTGTTATCTTCATCATCCATCAAAAATCTCCGCGATTACTCATCAATCTCAAGAGCACGTTTACCCTCGTTGAGGTAGTTCTTCAGGTAGCTGTCGATAACTCGTGGGTTTTGACCATCTTGAATGGCAAGTACGCCGTCCATGATCAAACGGCGGTTAAGCGTTTCTTGATCTCGGCGTAAAGAAAGCTTATCGGCAATTGGGAAGAACAGCATGTTTGACAACACCGCACCGTAAAGTGTGGTTAAAAGGGCTACCGCCATTGCAGGGCCGATCGCTTTTGGGTCATCCATGTTCGAAAGCATCGCAACCAGACCAACCAGCGTACCGATCATCCCCATCGCTGGAGCAACGTCACCAAACGCTCGGAAAACACCCGTGCCTTGCGTGTGTCGCTCATCCGTCAAGGCAATGTCTTTTTGCAACGCAGCGCGAACCACGTCCGCATCGTGACCATCCACCAAAAGGTCAATGCCTTTCTGCATAAAGCTGTTGTTGATTTCCATCTCTTCCAGAGCGAGGAAACCGCCTTTACGCGCCGCATCGGCCATTTCAACAATCTTTGCGATGAGGTCTTCTGGCTCATCGGCTTTAAACATGAATGCCTTGCCTGCAATTTTCGCCGCACCAAAAAACTGGCCGAGCGTGAACTTCATCAATACTACAAATGCAGAGCCACCTACTACGATAAGGATCGATGTAACGTCGACGAACATGCCGATACTGCCACCTAGCACCATTGCCATGATGACGAAGGCAAAACCACCGATCAAACCTATTAGGGTTGCTAAATCCACAAAGCACTCCTCACGCTATTTAAATACTGCCATTAGGCGGATTATTACTTGTATCGACAACTAGAACAGATTTTTTAGGAAAATCTTAGCTAATAGATCACAAATTAACGCCAACAACCCTAACTAAAATATGGGGTTTGTCTAATCAGACCCGTTTAGAGCCAATTTTGTGACAATTATGTAAGGTTAAATTTGACCAAGTAACTAGGCTAAGGTAACTTTCGTGCATCCTATTCAAGGCTTGATTAAGGCAGAGAAAAGATGGCGGTCAAGAAACCAGAAAACATGACCTTCGAAGCAACCATTGAAGAGCTTGATAGCTTGGTTGATCAATTAGAAAACGGCGATCTTGCCCTAGATGATGCCTTACGTAAATTTGAACGAGGCATTGCCTTAGCTCGTGCTGGCCAAACCAAACTGAGCGACGCAGAACAGCGCGTAAGCATTCTTCTTAGCGAAGATGACGAAGCCCCTCTTAGCGACTTCAAACCAGATTCAGAATAACCATCAGTAGTGAGCAATGTGATGCAACAGACATTGACGTCTTTCCAAGAAAGAAACAATCAGCAATTGAATTTGTGGCTAGAACAGCTTCCATATCAAGAGCAGCCATTGATTCAAGCAATGAAATACGGCCTTTTGTTAGGCGGCAAACGCGTTCGCCCATTTCTTGTTTACATCACAGGTCAAATGCTCGGCTGTAAACCTGAAGATCTAGACACTCCAGCTTCAGCCATCGAGTGTATTCATGCCTACTCGCTCATCCATGACGATCTTCCTGCTATGGATGATGATGATCTGCGCCGAGGTCAGCCAACCTGCCATATCAAATTTGATGAAGCGACCGCCATTTTAACCGGTGATGCCCTACAAACTCTTGCTTTTTCCATCATTGCTGACGGTCCGTTGAGCACAAGCGCAGAAAACCAACGTGTCAACATGATCAAAGCGTTAGCTCACTCCTCTGGTGCGAACGGCATGTGTGTCGGCCAAGCATTGGATTTGGGTGCGGAGAATCGCCAAGTTTCTCTTGCAGAAATGGAAGAGATACACCGTAAAAAAACCGGAGCTCTGATTGATTGTGCGGTAAAATTAGGTGCTCTGGCCGCTGGTGAAAAAGGTATCGAGGTTTTACCTCATTTAGAACGCTATTCAAAAGCAATTGGTTTGGCGTTTCAGGTTCAAGACGATATTCTTGATATCATTAGTGACACAGAAACATTGGGTAAACCTCAAGGTTCAGACCAAGAACTGAACAAAAGCACTTACCCATCCCTGCTGGGTTTAGAGGGAGCCATTGAGAAAGCTCACACTCTGTTACAGGAAGCACTTCAAGCATTGGAAGCTATCCCATACAATACTCAGTTACTCGAAGAGTTCGCCCGATACGTCATCGAGCGCAAAAACTAACACTATAAGCGCGCATTTATATGACTCTTGATATTTCAAAGTACCCAACACTGGCGTTAGCAAATACACCGGAAGAATTGCGTCTTCTTCCAAAAGAAACATTACCAACTCTGTGTGATGAGCTGCGAACGTATCTGCTAAATTCAGTGAGCCAATCTAGCGGACACTTAGCGTCTGGCTTAGGCACCGTAGAGCTAACTGTGGCTTTGCATTATGTTTACAACACACCCGTAGATAAACTTATCTGGGATGTTGGTCATCAGGCTTACCCACATAAAATTTTGACGGGTCGTCGCGATCAAATGCCAACGATTCGCCAGAAAGACGGCTTACACCCTTTCCCTTGGCGCGAAGAGAGCGAGTACGACACGCTATCAGTTGGTCACTCTTCTACTTCCATCAGTGCAGGGCTTGGCCTAGCCATCAGCGCTCAAAAAGAAGGTAAAGGTCGTAAAGTCATCAGTGTGATTGGTGATGGTGCGATTACTGCCGGCATGGCATTCGAAGCCATGAACCACGCAGGCGATGTTCATCCTGACATGTTGGTGATTCTGAACGACAATGAAATGTCGATCTCAGAAAACGTTGGTGCTCTAAACAACCACCTAGCGAAAGTGCTTTCCGGTAGTCTTTACACCTCTATCCGTGAAGGTGGGAAAAAAGTGCTATCAGGTGTACCACCAATCAAAGAACTGGTTCGTCGCACTGAAGAACATCTAAAAGGCATGGTTGTCCCTGGCACTCTGTTTGAAGAGTTTGGCTTTAACTACATTGGTCCAATTGATGGGCACGATGTGAATGAGCTCGTTAAGACGCTGAAGAACATGCGTGAGCTAAAAGGCCCTCAATTCCTGCACATCATGACCAAGAAAGGTAAAGGTTATGAGCCAGCAGAGAAAGATCCTATTGGCTACCACGGCGTCCCTAAGTTCGATCCAAGCCATAACTGCTTACCAAAAAGCAGTGGCGGCAAACCAACTTTCTCAAAGATTTTTGGTGACTTCTTATGTGACATGGCAGCGCAAGATCCTAAACTAATGGCAATTACGCCAGCAATGCGTGAAGGTTCTGGCATGGTACGTTTCTCGAAAGAGTACCCAGACCAATACTTTGATGTGGCAATTGCAGAGCAACACGCTGTGACACTTGCAACGGGTATGGCAATTGCTGGCGATCATCCGATCGTTGCTATCTACTCGACCTTCTTGCAACGTGGTTACGATCAACTTATCCATGACATCGCTATCATGGACTTACCAGTAATGTTCGCTATCGACCGCGCAGGTTTGGTCGGTGCAGATGGTCAAACACACCAAGGTGCCTTTGATCTTAGCTTTATGCGCTGCATTCCTAACATGGTGATCATGGCTCCAAGCGACGAAAACGAATGTCGCCAAATGCTGTACACAGGTCATAAGCACACTGGACCAAGTGCCGTACGTTATCCTCGTGGTAGTGGTATGGGTACAGAGATCGAAAAAGAGTTTACCGCTCTTGAGATTGGTAAAGGTCGAGTGGTACGCAAAGGTGAAAAGGTGGCAATCCTGAGCTTCGGTACTTTCTTACCGAATGCACTAGAAGCAGCTGAAAACCTCAATGCAACGGTTGCTGATATGCGTTTCGTCAAACCTCTTGATGAAGCATTGATTCGCCAACTCGCTGATGAACATGACGTTCTTGTCACACTAGAAGAGAACGCAATCGCAGGTGGTGCTGGCGCAGGTGTAGTTGAGTTCATGATGAAAGAAAAAATCATCAAACCAGTACTCAACCTTGGCTTGCCTGATAAATTCATCCATCAAGGTACTCAAGAAGAACTTCACGAAGAACTCGGTTTAGACGCAAAAGGGATTGAAAAATCCATTGCGGAATACCTTGCGAAGTAAGCAATTAAATAGCAAAAAGGGATGCCAATGGCATCCCTTTTTAATTCTTGTTGTTCTTCGAGTGATAGGTGATGTACTAACTCATCCAACCCGCATACTTTGCAACGAGAAACAAAGCAATACCTGCCATAATACCCGCCACAATATCATCGAGCATAATGCCAAGCCCGCCATGGATGCGTTTGTCTAACCAACCTATTGGCCACGGTTTGACCATATCGAAAAAGCGGAAAAGAATGAAACCCGTCAACAACCATTTCCATTCCGTGATAGGAATATTCAGGGCTGGTACAATACTCATGGTGATCCAAAAGCCCGCAAACTCATCCCATACAATTGAACCGTGATCATGCACCTTCATATCATCTGACGTGACTTGGCAGATTTTGATGCCAATCACGCACGAAAGTAATACCACAACGACATAAGCCGGAAATGGCAGCTGCGCCAACAACAGAAAAAACGGAACCGCAGCAAGCGTGCCCATTGTTCCAGGAACTACTGGCGACAAACCACTGCCAAACCCCGTCGCCAACAAATGCCACGGGTTCTTTAATGAGATCAGAGAAAGAGGGTTGGTCATATCCTTAAACCTATACTGCTAGTTTAACTCGATGAGCTTATTTAAAGTGGTCGAAACCACTTAAATCCCAGTCGAGAGGTTGGTTGTTATCGTGAAGCTCAAACGTTCCATTTGGTCTAATTTGGCCAATGCACGTCACTTTGCACCCGCTATAAGACAAAGCACTCTGCAAAGAACCTCGATTTTGTTCTGATACAGTGAAACACAACTCGTATTCTTCACCGCTAGATAAAGCATACTGCTGTGCGCTTACCTTATCATCTAAAAATTGTACCAGCTCTGAAGAGATTGGTAATTGAGACACATCGATACTCACACCAACTTGTGAGCGTTTTAAAATATGTTTGATATCCGAAATCAGGCCGTCTGAAATATCAATCGCCGAAGATGCTAACCCTACCAAAGCTTGCCCCGCTAACACTCTCGGAGTACTTAGGTAGTGGGCTTTTTCTAGTTCATCAGCACCAATGCGACTGCGAAGTGTTTCATCTAAGATGACATCCAGCCCTGCTTTTGCATCACCCAAATTCCCCGTGACATACACCCAGTCCCCGACTTTCGCGCCAGAGCGAGTCAGCGCTTTGCCCTCAGGCACAAAACCTTGCACTGTCAGTGTTAAGCTTAATGGGCCTTTCGTTGTATCACCGCCGATTAACTGAATACCAAAGTAATCCGCCAGTTCGAAAAACGCATCACAGAATGGTGCGAGCCATTCTTCATCCGCTTCAGGCATGGTCAATGCAAAGCTTACCCAAGCAGGTGTTGCGCCCATCGCAGCTAAGTCGCTGATGTTGGATGCAAGCGCCTTGTGAGCAACCCAAGCAGGGTTCGCGTGAGGAAGGAAATGGGTTCCAGCAACCAAGGTATCGGTGCTGATAGCAATCTGTACATTTGCTGGCGCCTTAACGAGAGCGCAATCGTCCCCTGCGGCGAGGTGTACGTCTTTGCGCTGGTTTTGTCGGCCAACAAAATACTTATCAATCAGGTTAAATTCACCAGACATAATTCATTTATCTTTTCATGCCAATGGCATTGATATCATACAAAAAAGGTCAGCATGTGCTGACCTTTTTATTGAAGAAATCGTTATTTCTTACGTACGTGTGGTGCGGCTTTATCTAGCACACCGTTCACGAATTTGTGGCTGTCTTCTGCAGCGAATACTTTAGCAAGTTCAATCGCTTCGTTGATTACCACTTTGTAAGGAACATCTTCGCGACGAGTCATCTCGTACATAGCAAGGCGAAGAAGAGCAAGTTCCATCATATCTAGATCCTGCATAGGACGAGATACGTAAGGACGAATTTTGCTATCTAGCTCAGCGTGGCTAAGTACAACACCGCTTAATAGTTCACGGAAGTAAGCAACGTCTGTTTCTGGAGCAGCAAGTGCTGGCTCAGATGCACGAAGTTCTTCTTCATCGTATTTGTCGCCAGACAAAAACTGTTCTTCAATCGTGGCAACATTCTCTTTAGTAATTTGCCATGAGTAGATCGCCTGTAGAGCGAATTGACGTGCGTTACGACGTGCGGCTGGTTTCACACTGGCCCCCATTAGGAATCAATTTCAGATAGTACATTAATCATTTCAAGTGCGCTTAGTGCAGCCTCTGCACCTTTATTACCAGCCTTGGTTCCTGCGCGTTCAATCGCTTGATCGATAGTATCAACAGTCAGCACACCGAATGCGACTGGAAGACTGTATTCCAGAGACACTTGTGCTAGGCCCTTGTTACATTCACTACAAACATAATCAAAGTGTGGTGTACCGCCACGGATTACTGTACCTAGAGATACGATCGCATCGTATTTACCAGTTTTAGCAACACGTTGAGCTACTAGAGGTAGTTCTACGGCACCTGGACAACGTACAACAGTGATGTTGTCTTCGCTTACTTGTCCGTGACGCTTTAGTGTATCGATCGCACCAGAAAGTAAGCTTTCGTTAATAAAACTGTTGAAGCGAGAAATAACGATAGCAATTTTTGCATTTGGCGCTGGGAAGCCACCCTCGATCACTTTCATAAGCTTTCCTTTAACTCTATTTATAAGTGAAATTTGTTCATCAAGTGAGAATCGCCGGATTCTAGCACAAATTTGTGAGCAATATCTAATGGAAATTGGCCGCGTGTCACGAGTTCCTAGTCCACGCCAAAATAGGTGTGCAAGGGACAAGGAACTTATCGGTCACTTCTTATTCGCAAACGTATTCAACCACGTTCAGGCCGAAACCGCCCAATGCATGGTATTTTTTGTTGGTCGAAGACAGAAGACGCATATCGTGAACACCAAGGTCTGCGAGAATTTGCGACCCCACTCCCACCCGGCGAGAGGTGCCCTGCTTTTTCGCTAAAGTCGGTGCTTCGCCTTTATCTTGCGCTTCGAACATCTTCACGCGGTGGATGAGCAACTCGGTTGATTCTTCATTGCCAAGTACAACCAGAACACCGCCTTCTTCACCGATACGCTTCATCGCTTTATCAAGTGTCCAGCTGCGCTCTGCATTGCGGTCACTGCGTAATACATCGGTGAATACGTCTTGTAGATGCACACGAACCAGCGGCGCTTCGCCGGCCAAATCACCTTTACACATCGCGTAATGCACTTGATTATCGATGGTGTCTTTGTAAGTCACCAAAGTGAACTCACCGTGTTCAGTTGGCAGTTTGCATTCTGCTACACGCTCAATGGTCGTTTCTGTGTTGTTGCGGTATTCGATAAGGTCCGCAATAGTGCCTAACTTCAAGCCGTGTTTTTCAGCAAAGATTTCAAGATCAGGGCGGCGAGCCATGGTGCCGTCGTCGTTTAGAATCTCAACAATCACAGAAGCAGGCTCAAGCCCCGCAAGGCGAGCTAAATCACAACCTGCTTCGGTGTGACCAGCGCGAGTCAATACACCACCATCTTGCGCAGCAAGAGGGAAAATATGACCCGGTTGAACCAAGTCCGCCGCTTTTGCGTTTGGCGCAACCGCAGCTTGAACGGTACGTGCACGGTCAGCCGCTGAAATACCCGTGGTGACGCCTTCAGCAGCTTCAATAGAAACGGTAAAGTTAGTGGTGTACTGCGCGTTGTTGTCTTGCACCATTGGCGGCAAGCCGAGATTTTCACAACGCGCTTTAGTCATGGTCAGACAGATCAAGCCACGACCGTAAGTCGCCATAAAGTTGATCGCTTCCGGCGTAATATGCTCGGCAGCCATGATCAAGTCACCTTCATTCTCACGGTCTTCATCATCCATTAGGATGACCATTTTGCCTGCACGAATATCATCAATAATTTCTTGTGGTGTACTGATTGGCATATTCTGTTTCCCGTTATTCTAAAATTTACTTTCCGACAGCAATGCGTGAAATCTTATTGCAATGGTAATGACATCAACAGTTTGAGCCTTGCACAATGCAAGTCAATTGCCCTAACGATGTTCTGTGAATCCGGTCTGTTATGGCAATTATCGCAACGTGGCTGAGCGCTTACGCAAAGCCATTTTGTTGTAAGAAGTCCATGGTGATGCGAGATTCAGGCTGCTCTTCTTGCTGACCTTGCAGCAAGCGTTCCATATAACGCGCCAACACATCCACTTCTAAATTCACTTTGCGGCCCACTTGGAACTGGTCGATGGTGGTTTCTTCACTGGTGTGAGGCACAATCGTCAGTTTGAATGCGTTTTTACGCAAATCATTCACCGTTAAGCTGATGCCATCAACGGTGATAGAGCCTTTTTCTGCCACGTACTTGCTGATCTCAGCAGGCATCACGACCCAAAACTCTATCGCACGACCAACTTGATTGCGCTCCACAATTTCACCCACGCCGTCCACGTGTCCAGATACAATGTGTCCGCCAAAACGTGTCGTCGGCAGCATGGCTTTTTCTAAGTTAACCTTTTCGCCTACTTGGTAGTTTGCAAAACCGGTTTTTTTCAAGGTCTCGAGAGACAAATCTGCGCTGTAGTAATTGCTGCCAAAGTCAATCACCGTTAAGCACACACCGTTAGTTGCGATGCTGTCGCCTAACTTTACGTCAGACATGTCTAACTTACCTACTTCTACCGTAACGGTAATGTCTTCGCCTTTTGGCGTAATCGCAGTTAATTTACCAACTGCTTCTACAATTCCTGTAAACATAGTGCTTCTTTTCTAAATTTTTTTTACGTACAAGGGTGGCGGTAATACGGATATCTCTGCCCACCATTCGCACATCAGTAATATTTAAATCGATGACCTGCGCCATCTCCGTCAATCCCAGCGCGCCAATTAAACCACGTCCATCGCTTCCCATTAGCTTCGGAGCGAGATAGACAATCAGCTCATCTACAAGGTTAGCTTTGATTAGAGAACTCGCGAGCGTCGCGCCAGCTTCCACCCATAAATGGTTGATATTATGCTGAGTCGCGACCGCTTTTAGGGTCGCAGCTAAATCAATTTTTCCGCTTTGCTCTAGTTGTGGACAAACATCGCCTTCGCTGCTGACAATAATTCGCTCACCTTCGGTACTGAACAGTTTAAGGTCATCACTCAGTTTCTGTTGACGGTCGAGTATTACCCTTGCAGGTTGGCGAACTTCCGTCAGCTCATAGTGCGCTTGAACACTCTGCGGCAAATCATCCCAACGAACGTTGAGAGAAGCGTTATCATCCATCACTGTTTTGCTTGTAGACAGAATACCACCGCTTTGCGCTCGATAACGCTGCACGTCTTGGCGAGCCTGTGGGGAGGTGATCCATTGGCTCTTGCCATTACTTAGCGCACTCTGTCCATCTAAGCTTGCTGCCATTTTTAATTGGATAAATGGCATGCCTGTTTGCATGAATTTAATGAAGCCACGATTGAGCTCAATCGCATCGTTTTCTAACAGTCCAACCTGAACCTCAACTCCGGCTTCACGTAGCATTTGGATGCCACGTCCAGCCACTTTTGGATTCGGATCTTCCATCGCACACACTACTCGCGCCACTTTGGCTTTTATCAACCCTTCAGCGCAAGGTGGCGTGCGTCCATAGTGGGAGCACGGTTCAAGGGTAACGTATGCCGTTGCACCTTCAGCTTTATCACCAGCCATGCGCATCGCGTGCACTTCCGCATGGGGCTCTCCAGCGCGATGATGATAACCTTCACCAATGATCACGCCATCACGAACAATTACGCAACCGACGTTCGGGTTTGGAGCCGTCGTATAAATGCCGCGTCGAGCTAACTTGAGCGCACGCGACATCATTGAAAAATCTTGAGGAGAAAATGGAGACGCAGAAGTGTGTTGAGGCATGATTTAATCAGTCTTCAAGGCGGGCAATTTCTTCGCCGAATTCACGAATATCTTCAAAGCTACGATAAACCGATGCAAAACGGATGTAAGCCACTTTGTCGAGCTCTTTAAGCTGATCCATAACCAAGTTACCAATCATTTGGCTCGGTACTTCACGCTCGCCAGTTGCGCGGAGCTGCGACTTAATCATACTGATTGCAAGCTCGATAGAGTCGGCACTTACCGGACGTTTCTCTAATGCGCGCTGAATGCCACCGACCATTTTATCTTCATCGAATGGTTCACGATTGCCATTCGACTTAATGACTTTAGGCATGACCAATTCTGCCGTTTCAAACGTAGTAAAACGTTCACTACAGGCTAAACACTGGCGGCGGCGACGGACTTGATGACCATCCGCAACCAATCGGGAATCAATTACTTTTGTATCGTTCTCTGAACAAAAAGGACAATGCATATCACCTCCAAATAACGTGCCATTGGGGCCGTCCCAAAAGCCAGACTAGTGTAGCGGAATTGATATGTGAGAGAAAACAAAAAGGGGCACTAGTGCCCCTTTTTCAATCAATATCGAGTCGAATCTGTTAACTGCGTGCTAAGTAGTTCGCTTTGCCGACCCATTTGTAGCTTGTTAATTCTTCCAAACCCATCGGGCCACGTGCATGCAGCTTTTGAGTTGAGACGGCCACTTCAGCCCCCAAGCCAAACTGAGCACCGTCAGTAAAGCGCGTTGCCGCATTCACATAAACTGCAGCCGAGCCCACCGAATTGATGAACAACTCTGAGTTAATCAAGCTGTTGGTCATGACTGCATCTGAGTGACTCGCATTGTGAACTCGCATGTGTTCAATCGCATCTTTCACGTCAGCGACAACTTTTACACCTAACGTGTAGCTTAGCCATTCGGTATCAAAATCACCTTCTACGGCATCGCGAATTTGCGTAGCTTGAGCCATTAGCGCTTTCGCTTTTGGTTCTGCTACAAACGTCACTTTGTCACTCATTCGCTCGACAATCATTGGCAAGAATTTCGCCGCCACTTTCTCGTGAACAAGCAGTGTGTCTAGCGAGTTACATGCCGAAGGACGTTGAACTTTCGAGTTTTCAACCACGTTTAGCGATTTCTCTAGGTCCGCGGATTCATCAACAAAAATGTGACTGATACCAAAACCGCCGATGATCACTGGAATTGTGCTGTTCTCTTTACACATTTTGTGCAGACCAGCTCCACCACGTGGGATGATCATATCAACGTAGTCATCCAGTTTAAGCAGTTGAGAAACCAGCTCGCGATCTGGCTTTTCAATGTACTGTACTGAAGCGGCTGGCAAGTTTGCTTTTGCAAGGGCTGATTGGATAACTTTCACAAGTTCCATGTTAGAGAAAAACGTCTCTTTACCACCGCGTAGGATGCTGGCGTTACCCGTTTTCAGGCATAGTGCGGCAATGTCGATGGTCACATTTGGACGCGCTTCATAAATCACACCCACAACACCAAGTGGTACACGGCGGCGAGAGAGAGACATGCCGTTTTCTAGCAGTTTACTGTCGATTTCGCTGCCCACAGGATCGTTTAGGCTGATCACATTGCGAACATCATTTGCAATGCCCGTTAAGCGTTCTTCATTCAACAGTAGACGGTCTAACAGCGCATCGGTCAGACCAGCTTCACGACCAAGTTCGATGTCTTTTGCGTTTGCTGCCAAAATCGCAGCTGAGTTTGCTTCTAGCTCATCTGCGATGATCGCTAGAGCTTGGTTCTTTTGAGCCGTTGACGCCGTCGCCAATTCGAAAGCTGCATCTTTAGCAGCTTTACCCATATTCGTTAAATCCACGTTGCTTCCCTCAATTTCTATTCTTGAATGACGACAAGATCATCGCGATGAATCACTTCTGAGCCGTAGTCATGACCCAAAATAGAGATGATGTCTTTACTGTGTTTGCCAGTAATTTTTGCCAAGTCTTCACTTGAGTAGGCGCTAATACCACGCGCAACCAGTTTGCCATGAGAATTTGTTACGCGAGCAACTTCACCACGGGCAAAATCACCGCTCACCTTGATGACCCCTTTTGCTAGCAAGCTGCTGCCTTTACCAACAACCGCATTTACCGCACCATCATCGATGATAATATCACCCGATGCTGCAGGACCTGCGAGGATCCAACGCTTACGGTTTTCCAATGCTTCTGAACAAGGTAGGAAACGCGTACCTTGAGGCTCCGTGCTCAACGAGTCAAAAATTACGTTTGGCGCGCTACCTGCTGCGATAATAACTTCAATACCCGCGCGACGTGCGATGTCGGCTGCTTGAAGTTTCGTCGCCATACCACCCGTACCGAGTGTTGTACCGCTGCCGCCAGCAATTTTACGCAACGTGTCATCAATGGTTTTAACTTCTTTGATCAGCTCTGCATTCGGATCTTTTCGTGGGTCAGCAGTAAACAGACCTTTTTGGTCTGTCAGTAGCAATAACTTATCTGCACCACACAAAATACCCACTAAAGCCGATAGGTTGTCATTGTCGCCGACTTTGATTTCACTGGTGGCTACTGCATCATTTTCGTTCACGATTGGAATAATATCATTCGCTACAAGCGCATTGATGGTGTCACGCGCATTAAGAAAACGCTCACGATCATCCAAGTCAGCACGAGTCAGTAGCATTTGACCAATCTTGATACCGTAAATACCAAACAAAGACTCCCATGTTTGAATCAAACGACTCTGACCCACAGCAGCAAGCAACTGTTTGCTCGCCATCTCGTTGGGCAGTGCGGGGTATCCAAGATGCTCACGGCCTGCTGCAATTGCACCAGACGAAACCATTACCACTGAATGGCCTTGTTTCTTAAGCTCAGCACACTGACGCGCTAGCTCAACCATGTGAGCGCGATCTAGCGCCAATGTGCCGCCTGTCAGCACACTTGTACCCAGTTTCACAACGACGGTTTGTGGTTGCGAAACAACTGCGTTTTGTTGATTCGTTGTCATGATGTCTTCTGAAGTGAAAAACAAATAAAGAGAGGATGTTTTAACAATCAAATAGGGATTTAACAAGAGAAAAGGTGCGAAAACGCACCTTTTTGTTCAGTCGAAAAAGAAAACCGCCAAATCAGGCGAAATCAAATGACTCGGTATGATATTCCACTTCGAGTTTGAAGTGTTCAGCCAAGGTATCAATGAGCTTCTGATGAAAGGTACTTTGTGTAAAGTACACTTCCTCTACCACTTTTTGCGGCAGAGCTTCAGACACCCATTTCCCTTCTTTGTTGTATTTCCCAATATGGTACTTGGCGGTAAAGCCCCCTTCGATGGATTCTAAATCCATCCACCAGCCCCAGAACTCGCGTTTCTCAGGTGACTTTTTGTCATCTACACAAACAGATAGACAATCAAAATAGTAGCGCCCTTCTTGTGATTGCGGTTCACGCAGGTAAGGCCCAATGGCCTTCAGCTTTGACATCAAGCGAAAGTGTGTTGGACCCTGAGTCGTCTCTGACATATGAATCTCCGTTTCCATATAGTTAAAGTAAACACCCAATAATGATTATTATTTTTTATTATCATGAGCTTATTTTTTGCTCAGGTATATCACTCTTAACTAAATTAGGAGATTTGTCATCTTAATAATTCATCTTCCAACCACTTTATCGCCAAATCGAGGGATTGCTCATATCCTTTTGTAATTGTCTTGGAACTGATCTTCTTCGCCTGCCCATAGTGGCTAAATAGCGCGACTAACTGGTTGTCACTGTAAGGCGAAACGGGGTCACCTTCTAAGCTCAGCGCTAAAATTGGCACCTTAGTTTTACGACTGCTCAAGAAGCCTTGAACTTTCAATGACCAAGCCATCATCTGCCAAGCCATGCTGTTGATATCAACTGCGCTTTTACCCAAACGAGAAGCCAGCATATCCAGATACATCTTCGGCATTTTTTGCAGCTTTTTCGGCGAGGTAAACAGATCATGCACCGGTGCGCCTAGTGCCACACACGCTTTGATCTTTTCTTGCTCAAGAAAAGACAGACGAACCATGGCATTGCCACCAAAACGGAAACCGACCAAACCAACTTTGTGATGATCAACGTAAGGAATGGAATAAAGCTCATTCAACACGGCTTGATGAAGACAGCTTGAATCTTCCGTCAAAGGCCAATGAGAACTGTGTCCGACTGATGGCATATCGACGGTCAGCATTGCAATATCTTTAGGAGCAAAGTGATTGCGGAACAAACGCCACATGTCGGTTTGTAAACTGTCGAGTCCTGCACTCACCATCACAACTGGTAGCTGCTTATCGGTTCTTGGCAAATGCAAGTTAGCGATAATTTTGCGTTTTTGGTAAGGCACCTCAATTTGCTTGATGGTGTATTGAGTTTTCTCAGCCCCTTCAGAATAGGCTTTGTTTGCTAACACCTGAGCCTGAAGCGCCAAGTTGTCGTTTTTTAAATGAGGATAGCCCGCAATGCTGAAACACAACGATGCGGTAAACAACTCGTCGGCAGCATCCTCACCTTTAAGGTCATTGGCACGTCGTTGGTGTTCCATACCTAACTTGATCCATTCAAACGTCCAGTTACCACTGTGATACCCCATCACAGTATCTAACCAATCATCGTGAGTACGAGAATGCGTTGACGAAGCAATGCGCGACAACACTCCTTCCATTTCAATTGGAGATAAGCCTTGCCACGCCCACTGCAAGCGACGCAAATGACGATACCAAGCACGATCTTCTTGCTGTTCTCGATCATCAAGAATCTTTTTGCTGGTTGGCATGTATTGAGTGAGCGCGGAGGTTTCTTTCGCTTGCTTATGTTTTACGAACAAAGTCTCGGAAAGATTTTTACTGACGTCTTCAGACATAGGAAGAACCTTTGGCTATTAGCATTAGCTGTAATGATAATAAAAAAAATGCCCCTATAAAGGGGCATTTCTCAATATTCTTCGCTAGCGATTACTTTTGCTTGCGGTTTACTGGCTCTGCGTACTGGATAGACATATCCCAAGGTTGCTCGATCCAAGTGTCTTGCGCGATGTCTACTACGTAGTCATCTAACAATTCTTTACCCGACGGTTTTGCACATACTGCAATCATTTTTGCTTTCGGGTACATTTCACGCAGTTTGCGCGCTGTATCACCGCTATCTACTAGGTCTTCAACGATTAGGTAGCCTTCACCATCGCCTTCAGGTGCTTTAAGCACTGTCATATCACGTTGATGATCATGGTCGTAGCTTGAGATACAAATTGTATCAACGTAGCGAATACCCAGTTCACGAGCCAAGATAGCACCCGGTACTAGACCGCCACGGCTTACCGCCCAAATACCTTTCCATTGCTCAGCTGGCATCTGTTTCTCAGCCAGTTCACGGCAGTAAGTCTGCATCGCATCCCAAGTGATAATGAATTTTTTACTCATTGTAATAACCTAATAATTTGAAAATATGCATCCTCAAAATCTAGCGAAACGGCTTTAAAGCGGAATATTCACTATGCTCTCCAGAGGTCAGGAGACGAGGATTTCAAGCTGCGCAAACGATTATTCTACCGAAACACACCGTTAATACCAACGGTGATATCAAAATTCTCCGCCTATTACGCAGAAAAATCGAATTCAGTGAACAACGCTAAAAGCAAAAAGCCAGAACGAACAGCTTTTGCTGCTCGCGCTGGCTTTTTAAAAGTAATTACCCGGCCAGGTATTTAACGATGAAGATGGCAGACATAACCCAAACACTCATCGATACATCGCGGCCTTTGCCACTAAACAATTTGATAGCAGCATACGCAATAAAGCCTAGGGTGATGCCTTCTGCAATAGAGAAAGTAAGCGGCATCACAAGACAAGTTACAACGACTGGAGATGCTTCAGTTAGGTCACGCCAATCAATGCTCACCAAGCCAGAAAGCATCAAAATTGCTACATAGAACAATGCACCTGACGTTGCATACGCAGGGATCATACCCGCTAGTGGCGAGAACAATAGCGCAAGCAGAAAGAGTACACCAACAACCACTGCGGTTAGACCAGTACGACCACCAGCAGCTACGCCCGAAACACTTTCAATGTATGAAGTCGTGTTTGACGTACCTAGCAACGCACCAACAGAAGTCGCTGTTGAGTCAGCAAGTAGTGCTTTGTTTAGACGAGGAATGTTGCCATTCTCATCCGTTAGACCGGCTTTTTGAGAAACACCAACGAGCGTACCAGCCGTATCAAATAAGTCGACGAATAAGAAAGCGAACACAACAGAGATCATGCCGACTTCAAATAGACCTGAGAAATCCAATTGCAAGAATGTAGGTGCGATACTTGGTGGTGTTGACATGACACCGTTCCATTGCACATCACCAAATAGAAGACCAAGCGCCGTCACACCCAAAATCGCGATCATCACCGCACCTTTCACACCACGGTGAACAAGCGCGATAGTAAGGAAGAAACCAATCGCCGCCAACACTGATGGCAATGACGTGATATCGCCCATTGAAACCAATGTCGCTGGGTTATCAACCACAATACCTGCGTTTTTAAGGGCGATAAACGCCAAGAAAAGGCCAATACCTGCAGAAATGCCGGTTCGAAGCGAATGCGGGATCGAGTTAATGATCCACTCACGAATCTTAAAAATGCTCAGCAGAATAAACAAAACACCAGAAACAAACACTGCAGCCAGCGCGACTTGCCATGTGTAACCCATGCCTAACACAACGGAATATGTGAAGAATGCGTTTAGACCCATGCCCGGAGCCTGAGCAATTGGGTAGTTTGCGACTAAGCCCATAATGAAACAGCCAATCGCGGCGGCAAGACACGTTGCAACAAAGATCGCACCACGATCCATACCGGTATCAGACAAAATAGCTGGGTTTACAAAAATAATGTAAGCCATGGTAAGGAAGGTCGTAATACCTGCAATGATCTCAGTGCGCACATTTGTGCCGTTTTCACTAAGTTTAAAGAGCCTTTCGAGCATGATCGAATCCTGTAAAGGTAAAAGTAAACGGTTGCGTAATCGATTGGCAGGAATTATAAAGTTATCAAATAGCAAATTCTAGATAGAATCATCACTCTAAAGCGTTTTTTTTCGCAGGATATGAAACCCATCCGTTAGTATTTAAAATCAAGAATGAATATAGCGCTTATTAAACAATAACTAACCGCTCATGTTCACTTTGCCTTCAATGCGTGCAAATTGAGCAATGTTCTAAACTTTCAAACAGAAATGGACGTTAAAGGGCAATATTCACTCACAATTTACTGCGTAAGTGGGATTCCTTTTAGCAGCAATAAGAGAATGGAGGCTTAGTGGTGGAAATTTGGTCGGAAGTAGAAACAAGAGATAAAAAAACGCCACTCAATTTGAGTGGCGGTGAATCATGTCAGCACTATCACTGAAAAAAAATTCCAATTTATAGGGGTGAACAAACTGTTCGAGTCACATGCGTTGACTTCACTTAGTAGCCAAAGCTTGTTGGGTATACAAAGTTACCGGTATATACAGATTTGCTATTCCAGAACATTGCACTTGGTAAACCTTTCATAAATATCACCTTCTAAATCAATTAAAACAGTCGTTGATTTCTCGGTTCCTTGGAGGCGATAAACGGACTCATCCTTTGAGCATTTCATTCTTCATCTCAGAAGCTGGTTACAAATATACCACCAAGAAATTTAATTACAAGCATTTTAGTGATAAAAGTCACAAAAAATCCATAAATTGACGTCAATCAAATTTTAACTGTAATTAAATTACATTTTTGTGAATTAAAAATTATTCTACTTTCAGTTCATATAAACATAAGCGCATTTACGACTTATACCATGTTCATAAAGTGTGACAGTGAGGAAGGAAATCCTTTTGTTCTCGACTACTAGTAGCCTTCGTCTGGTGGTATCCTTGAGCTAATTCATGCCAAATATCATTAGCATTTCCTGCTAATCACACATTATTTATACGGTATATGTTTGGCAAAGCACATCAAAAGGAGTCTTCCGTGTCTGAATTCCATTCTGAAATCAGTACCTTGTCACCTGCTCCACTTTGGCAGTTTTTCGATAAGATTTGTTCCATCCCTCATCCATCTAAGCATGAAGAAGCATTAGCACAGTACATTATCAACTGGGCAACAGAGCAAGGCTTCGATGTTCGCCGAGACCCAACGGGCAACGTATTCATCAAAAAGCCAGCAACGCTTGGGATGGAAAACAAAAAGGGCGTGGTTCTTCAAGCACACATTGACATGGTGCCACAGAAGAATGAAGACACTGACCACGACTTCACAAAAGATCCAATTCAACCGTACATCGATGGTGAGTGGGTAACAGCGAAAGGCACAACGCTTGGTGCAGACAACGGTATTGGTATGGCTTCTTGTCTTGCTGTATTAGCATCTAAAGATATCAAGCATGGGCCAATTGAAGTTCTACTAACAATTGATGAAGAAGCAGGCATGACAGGTGCATTCGGGCTTGAAGCAGGTTGGTTGGAAGGTGATATTCTTCTAAACACCGACTCCGAGCAAGAAGGCGAAGTGTACATGGGCTGCGCTGGTGGTATCGATGGTGCGATGACTTTTGACATCAAACGCGACGCGATCCCTACTGGCTTTGTGACTCGTCAGCTAACCTTGAAGGGTTTAAAAGGCGGTCACTCTGGTTGTGATATCCACACTGGTCGTGGTAATGCCAACAAACTGCTTGGCCGATTCCTAGCGGGCCATGCACAAGAGTTGGATCTTCGCTTGGTTGAATTCCGTGGTGGTAGTTTGCGTAATGCTATTCCTCGCGAAGCTTTCGTAACAGTTGCTGTTCCTGCTGAAAACCAAGAGAAGCTTGCAGAGCTTTTCAACTACTACACTGAGCTATTAAAAGCTGAGCTTGGCAAAGTAGAAACGGGCATTGTGACGTTCAATGAAGAGATCGCAACCGAATCACAAGCCTTCACCGCGGCGGATCAACAACGCTTTATTGCTGCTCTCAACGCATGTCCTAATGGCGTGATGCGCATGAGCGACGAAATTGAAGGTGTGGTTGAAACGTCACTGAACGTTGGCGTGATCACTACTGAAGAAAATAAAGTGACTGTTCTGTGTCTGATTCGCTCTTTGATTGACTCTGGCCGTAGCCAAGTAGAGAGCATGTTACGCTCTGTTGCTGAACTCGCAGGAGCACAAGTTGAGTTCTCAGGCGCTTACCCTGGTTGGAAACCAGACGCTGATTCAGAAATCATGGCAATTTTCCGTGATATGTACGAAGGCATTTACGGCCACAAACCAAACATCATGGTTATTCACGCAGGTCTAGAGTGTGGTCTATTTAAAGAGCCGTACCCGAACATGGACATGGTTTCTTTCGGCCCAACGATCAAGTTCCCTCACTCTCCTGATGAAAAAGTGAAGATTGATACCGTTCAACTGTTCTGGGATCAAATGGTTGCGCTTCTAGAAGCAATTCCTGAGAAAGCGTAATCCAAACGCGACAACAAAACAAAAAGGGTGCCGAGACACCCTTTTTTATTGCTATTTATCACGAGAGTATCGCGAATTATGCACGAGTTTGCGCGTACGCTGCTAGCTCATCCATAGAAGTCTTCGCGACCACTTCACCATTGATGTAGTAAGTAACAAACTCACCCTCACGTACACCCATTAACGTCGCTTTTTCGCCGTTGTTGTATGTGATGTTCATCTGAACCGTATTTTCATCGATTTGGTGCATTTGGCCTTGCTCGATAACGCGGTTGTTTGTAAGTGGGCCAATCGGCGCTGTTGTAAGCGACTTATCTAGCTGGTGGTTTACATCAATGTAAGTGTCCATCTTAGTATCGAAGATGTGTGGTTTGCCGTTTAGCGGGTTTTTACCAGTCCAGAACTCTAGAGAGTTAAATACGATGTAGTCAGCTGCGATTGCCACACCGTAAACTGGTGCCATAAGCATGTTTAGACCACCACGAGCGTAACGGTTATCTACCGCTTTCAAGTTGAAGCCCATAACATAGCCAGTTACCGCGTTGCTGCCAACACAACCTGAAAGTGAAACTGCCACAGCAGTCAATACGCCAATTTTAGCAATTGCCTTTTTCATCAAAACCTCTAGTTAGAAAGTATTAGGTCGAAAATTCGGCGCGGATATTAGCTTATAAAAACTAGGGATAAAAGACAGAATTTTCCGAAGAAAGCATCTTTATTATTTTTAATACGTGGACATTTATCTAAACAATAAATAACCAATTTAAGATAAGGGTGACGAGATATTCAGCAAATAATAAACGTCACATTTACAACAAACTTTCCACAAAAGGTTATTATTTGCTCTCCTTGATTAAAATAATTTGTCGTATCCTTAATTAGAATGATTAGTGTGATTTTGACGCGATTGTTACATTGTTGCTAACTTATTTGACAGAGATGGTTTATGGCCAGAAGTAAAACAAGCAAAGTATTTGAGCTGCTCGGGCATAAAATACAACCAGGACAGCGTTTAGAAGTAGAATTCGAAGCTGCTCAGCTATACACGCACTCTCCACTTTCTATCCCTGTGGAAATCATTCACGGGAAACAAGAAGGTCCAGTGCTGATGGTGAACGCCGCAATCCATGGTGATGAGCTTAATGGCGTAGAGATCGTTCGTCAGATGATCAACCAGTTAAACCCATTAAAGCTAAAAGGTACGGTTATTGCGGTGCCAATCGTAAACGTATTTGGCTTTATCCATAAGTCTCGTTACTTACCCGATCGCCGCGATCTAAACCGTTGTTTCCCTGGCAGCGAAAAAGGCGCACTCGCCTCACGTATGGCGTACGGATTCTTCAATAATATAGCGAAACGTTGTGATTATATTTTAGATTTACACACAGGTGCGATTCATCGTACTAACCTACCCCAAATACGCGCTAACCTGAGCAATCCGGAAACACTGCGCATTGCTAAAGCATTTGCCACGCCAGTGATCGTTGACTCTGCATTGCGTGATGGCTCGCTACGTAGCGAAGCCGAGAAGTGTGATATCCCAGTATTGACTTACGAAGCTGGTGAAGCACTTCGCTTTGATCCGCTATCTATCAGTGCTGGTGTTTTAGGCGTTCAACGCGTTATGCAAGCGATCGGTATGTTAAGAGCCAGCCGTAAAAAACTGCCTGAACCTGTTATCGCGAAATCGACCAGCTGGGTTAGAGCGCCAGGCAACGGTATTTTACGCACGGTGGTGAACCTAGGCGATAAAGTAGAAAAAGGTGAAACCTTAGCTTACATCAGCTCACCCCTCGGTCACGATGAAATAGAGCTAAAAGCACCTAAAAGTGGTTTAGTGATCGGTCAGCAAACGCTGCCATTGGTAAACGAAGGCGATGCCATTTTCCACCTCGCATACTTCAGCCAAAGCGACGATGAAGTAGAACAAGCGGTAGAAAGCTACATTGAAGGATTAACTGAGTTTGACGTCGAACAGGTAACGACGGGACAAATCCCACTCGACTCTCAGTCATAATTGCATGCTCTATGATCTCAAAGCCCAGTACCTAGTGCCGGGCTTTTTTTGTTATGTTTACTCACCAATATTATTTATTACAAACACTTAAACATGAAAACTTAACGTTTGTGCTTCGTGTTTAGCTTATTTCAATTCATCTTGTTCATCGCACAATTGCACAGCGTTTTATTTATTCGTATTATGTTTTCTTTTTTGCTTGCACACATCTATGAATAAAACACAACTCATTGGTTGTTTGTTGGGACTTGGACTTTCTGCAAATCTCCTCGCTCAAGAATCTGAAAACATCGCTCAATACTTACAAGAACAAAGTCAACAACATTCACTAGAAGATCATTATGCTTCATCTGTTCCAGATGAACTCAACTTGGACGCGCAACGCTCAGAACTCAAATGGCGAGAGGAAGGCAAGCCAGATCATTGTTACCACACAAAAAATAACGCCGAGGTCACAACAGACTTTGACTACGGTGAGGCCAACGATCTTTCGGATGGCTTACATCATATTGATTTACCGCCTGTGCATACACGTAATAACAAATCATCTCATCGTGTTTACGCAAACAATCCTCACTTACTGCCTGGCAACCAACAGTTTGCCGCACCTTCCGAAGGCTCTTTTGGCTTCTCGGTTTCTTCTGACTGCTTATGAAAATGAGCCAACAAAAAAGCCCTGAAGAAAACTTCAGGGCTTTTTAGCATTACCGACAGATCGAAACATCAATCGGAATATATGCCATTATTCTTCGTCAGCTTCAGCTTCGCGTGCTTTACGAGCTTCTTCTTTGCGAACTTTTGCCGCAAGTTGCTCTGCTTCACGTTCTTGACGCTGTACAGCTTTACGCTCATTACGAACAACTTGGTTTTCAATGAAGCCCGCAAGTTCTTGTTCAGCCCAAGCTTGTGCTTTTTCTTCGCTGTCAAACCCAGTTTCACGTTTTGAAACCATTGTTTTGCGAGACGTTACTTGACGAGTGATTTCTGCGCTCCAACCGTTACGTTTTTCAGTTACGCGGATAGCAAATTTTGGATTTTTAGACATCTATTTCAGTTCCTAAGGGATTAATCAGGGATTCGGTCAACTTGATAACTCCATCTAAGCTGAGCTGTTTAACACCATCCCTTGGTAAGCGCGGTATTAGAGCATAAATCATTATGATTGGCTGCAAAAATTTTATTTTCCACACTTAAACCACATTGGTTGTTGGCAATAAGTGTACTAGCCCGTTTTCGACTTCGCACTTCCACAATCCCAAAAAAGAAAAGCGCAGATCTTTCGATCTGCGCTTTGCGTTTGTAAAGTATTAAGACTTAACCGATGTTCTTGCGCGCGTTTTGGAACATACGCATCCAAGCGCCATTCTCACCCCAACCTTCCGGAGCCCAAGAGTTTGCAACTGTGCGGAATACACGCTCTGGGTGAGGCATCATGATGGTTACACGGCCATCTTCGGTAGTCAGACCAGTAATCGCATTTGGCGAACCATTCGGGTTGTTCGGGTATTGTTGCGTTGGGTTACCGTTATTATCAACGTAACGTAGCGCTACAGTACCTGACGCTTCAATTGCGTTTAGGTGCTCACCGTCACGTACTTCGACACGACCTTCACCGTGAGATACCGCGATAGGCATACGAGAGCCCGCCATGCCATCGAAGAACACAGAATCAGACTTCTGTACTTCAACTAAGCTAAAGCGCGCTTCAAAACGCTCAGATTCGTTGCGAACAAAACGTGGCCACAAGTCTGCCCCCGGGATAAGCTCTTTCAGGTTAGAAAGCATCTGACAACCGTTACAAACACCTAGAGAGAATGTCTCTTCACGGTTGAAGAACGCTTGGAACTGCTCACGAGCTTGTGCGTTAAACAGGATAGACTTCGCCCAACCTTCACCCGCACCGAGCACGTCACCGTAAGAGAAACCACCACAAGCTACCAGACCTTGGTATTCATCAAGTACCGCTTGGCCTGTCAGAATGTCGCTCATGTGGATGTCGGTTGCTTCAAAGCCAGCACGGTCAAAGGCTGCTGCCATTTCAACGTGAGAGTTAACACCTTGTTCACGAAGAATCGCCATCTTAGGTTTCGCGCCTTTCGCAATGTAAGGGGCTGCGATATCTTCATTCACATCAAAGCTTAGAGATACGTTCAGACCTGGGTCTGAGTTGTCTTTCTTCGCTTCAAATTCTTGGTCTGCACATGCAGGGTTATCACGTAGCGCCTGCATTTTATGCGTAGTTTCTGCCCAGATAACACGTAGTTCGGTACGTGAACGCTTAAGCACAACATCATCACCAGAAGTGATAACAAAGTCGTCTGATGCTTCAACAGAACCAATTACATGTGAACATGACTCTAAGCCGTTTGCCGCTAGCGTAGATAGGACTGAGTCCAGGTCGTCGTTTTTAACCTGAACAACCGCACCTAATTCTTCGTTAAATAGAACCGCCAGCGCATCTTCACCCAGCTCTGCGATGTTCGCTTTTACGCCACAGTGACCCGCGAACGCCATCTCAGCCAACGTTACAAATAGACCGCCGTCACCTTTATCGTGGTAAGCAAGCAGCTTGTCGTTACGTACGAGATTTTGCATTGCATCGAAGAAGCCTTTTAGTTGCTCTGCGTTGTCTACATCTGCTGGCTTATCACCCAGCTGCTTGTAAACCTGTGCCAGTGCTGTTGCACCCAAACGGTTTTTGCCGTTACCCAGATCAACAAGAACAAGTGAAGTGTCACCTAGCCCTTCCAAGGTATCAGATGTGCGTAGCTGAGGCGTTACTGTCTTACGCACGTCTTCAACACGACCAAACGCAGTGATAACTAGCGATAGTGGCGAAGTCACTTCTTTGCTTTCGCCATTCTCTTCCCACTTAGTCTTCATTGACATTGAGTCTTTACCAACTGGGATAGTCAGACCTAGCGCCGGACATAGCTCTTCACCAACCGCTTTCACAGCTTCGTAAAGACCCGCATCTTCACCTGGGTGACCCGCTGGAGACATCCAGTTCGCAGACAGTTTAATGCGCTTGATATCACCGATGTCAGTCGCCGCGATGTTAGTTAGTGACTCACCAACAGCCAGACGAGCAGACGCGCCAAAGTCTAGTAGAGCAACCGGAGTACGCTCACCCATCGACATCGCTTCACCGTGGTATGTGTCGTAACTTGCCGCTGTAACTGCACAGTTCGCCACAGGCACCTGCCAAGGACCAACCATTTGGTCACGAGCAACTAAACCAGTAACTGAGCGGTCACCGATCGTGATCAGGAACGTTTTCTCAGCAACCGTTGGTAGACGAAGTACGCGATCAACCGCTTCGTTGATTTCGATACCGTCGCGTACGATCGCTGGGCTATCTACTTTCAAAGTCGTTGCTTCACGGTGCATCTTCGGTGTTTTACCAAGCAAGATATCCATTGGCATATCGATTGGCGTGTTATCAAAATGGGAGTCTTCTAGAGTTAGATGACGCTCTTCTGTAGCCACACCAACTACTGCGTAAGGTGCACGTTCACGCTTACAAATCGCATCGAACGCTTCCATATGCTCTGGTGCTACCGCAAGAACATAACGCTCCTGAGATTCGTTACACCAGATTTCCAGAGGGCTCATGCTCAATTCATCATTTGGTACATCACGTAGCTGGAACTTACCGCCACGCTCGCCGTCGTCACAAAGCTCAGGAAGTGCGTTAGAGATACCGCCCGCGCCCACATCGTGGATAAATGCGATTGGGTTCTCTTCACCTAGCTGCCAACAACGGTCGATAACTTCCTGACAACGACGTTCCATCTCTGGGTTTTCACGCTGTACTGAAGCAAAGTCCAGATCTTCTGCTGACTGACCAGACGCCATTGAAGACGCCGCACCGCCACCAAGACCGATGTTCATTGCCGGACCACCAAGTACGATTAGGCTCGCACCAACTGGGATCTCTTTCTTCTGAACGTGTTCGTCACGGATGTTACCCATACCACCAGCAATCATGATTGGCTTGTGGTAACCACGAACTTCTTCCCCCGCGTGAGAAGTCACTTTCTCTTCGTAGGTACGGAAGTAACCTAATAGGTTTGGACGACCAAATTCGTTGTTGAATGCTGCACCACCCAGAGGGCCTTCAAGCATGATATCTAACGCGTTTACGATACGACCCGGCTTACCGAAGTCCGTTTCCCAAGGCTGTTCAAAACCAGGGATACGCAAGTTAGACGTTGTAAAACCAACCAGACCCGCTTTTGGCTTACCACCGATACCGGTCGCGCCTTCGTCACGGATTTCACCACCAGAACCGGTTGATGCACCTGGCCAAGGAGAGATTGCCGTTGGGTGGTTGTGCGTCTCTACCTTCATCAAGATGTGCGCATCTTCATGGTGGTAAGTGTATTGACGAGATTTCGGATCTGGGAAGAAACGACCCACTTTAGAGCCCGTCATTACCGCTGCATTATCTTTGTAAGCAGACAGAACATGGTCTGGTGTCGTTTCGAATGTGTTTTTGATCATCTTAAACAGAGACTTCTCTTGGTCGACGCCATCGATAGTCCAGTCTGCATTAAAGATCTTATGACGACAGTGCTCTGAGTTCGCCTGAGCAAACATCATCAGCTCGATGTCGTTAGGGTTACGACCTAACTTAGTGAAATTCTCCACCAAGTAATCAATTTCATCTTCTGCGAGTGCCAAACCAAGGGAAACGTTTGCTTCTTCAAGCGCAAGACGACCGCCCGCTAAGATATCAACATGCGCCACAGGCTTTGGCTCTGCGACTGTAAACAGCGCTGACGCGGCTTCAAGTTCTGTGAACACCGTTTCCATCATGCGGTCGTGAATTAACGCTTTGACAGCGTCAACTTGAGCTTCTGATAGAACAACTGAAGATTCTACGTAGTAAGCCGTACCGCGCTCCAGACGCTTAACAGTGTCCAGACCACAGTTAATAGCGATATCGGTAGATTTAGAAGACCAAGGCGAGATAGTGCCTGGACGAGGCGTAACAAGAAGTAGAAGACCTTCTGGCTCATGCTCTTCAATTGTTGGGCCGTAAGTTAGTAACTTTTCAAGTTTTTCTAACTCTTGGTCATCAAGGTCAGACTTTAGATCTGCAAAATGCATAAACTCGGCATAGATGCCAGTTACAGGCAGATCTTGTTCACGACAAAGTTCCAGTAGTTTATTAACACGAAACTCAGAAAGAGCTGGGGAGCCACGCAAAATTCTCATGTGCTTAGGTCTCTTATGCAATTGATTAAGGTGATATTGGAATAAATTCAGATACTTAACTTGAGTCCTATCGAACCTATGCCGATTCCACCTCGTCATTGCGAGCGCATTATATAGCAATTGTTTTTGTGATGTAACATCAAAAGCAACCGTTTGCGTCATTTTTTTTGTCAAATTTGAGTTGTAGCCGAAATGTCGATAAAACACACAATGTCGCACTCTATCTGTCCGATTCGCTTTGCCCCATCTCTACGCTTTGATATAAAGACCACTAGAAATTTTCTGAGATGTACCGATCAATGCAAATACGCCACTTCAACCGACTCAAGCGCAGCGTCCTACTTTTTGCTTCTGTGCTACTACTTTCTGCCTGCCAAATTGAGTCGCAGCCGAAAAGTGAATTCGAGAAAATCCAAGAGCGCGGAGTGCTACGCGTTGGCACGCTCAACAACCAACTCTCGTACTACATTGGTCCTGATGGCCCTGCGGGTTTGGATTATGAGCTGGCGCGTAAATTTGCAGAAGAGTTGGGCGTAAAGCTAGAAATCAAACCCGCTTTCAGACAAGCCGACCTTTTCCCTGCCTTAAAGAAGGGCGACATCGATATTATTGCTACGGGGCTTAATCAAACCTCACAAGCCGTCAAACGTTTTAGACCTGGCCCTGCTTATTATTATGTAAGCCAGCAAGTGGTCTACAAAAAGGGCCAGCTTCGTCCTCGTGATATTGAGCAGCTTATCGAGTATCAAGCATCCAAAGACAGTCAATCAGAAGAAGACGTGAATGCTGGCGCGCAAACATTGAAAATTGTCGAACAGTCTCAATATGTTCCGACACTGACGGCATTGAAAAAGCAGTATCCTGAATTGCAGTTTGAAATCGTGGGCGATGCTGACACTCGCGATTTACTGAAACATGTATCGACTGGAGAACTGCGTTTCACCGTCACTGATTCCGTAGAGCTGTCTCTCGCGCAACGCCTGTATCCAGATTTAGCACTTGCTTTTGAGCTCACCGAAGATCAACCAGTATCATGGTTTACTCGCCGCTCAGAGGATGAGAGCTTGTATGCGATGCTGATTGAGTTTTTCGGCAATATCAAACAATCTGGCGAGCTAGCTTCTCTTGAAGAGAAGTACATTGGCCATATTGAAGCGTTTGACTACGTGGACACGCGTGCCTTTATTCGTGCTCTTGATGATAAGTTGCCGAGATGGGCTCCGCTGTTCCAAAAATACAGCGAAGAGTTTGATTGGCGTTTAATCGCGGCTTTGGCCTACCAAGAATCTCATTGGAAACCAAAAGCAAAATCGCCTACGGGTGTTCGTGGCATGATGATGCTGACTTTACCAACTGCGAAAAGTGTTGGTGTAACCGATCGTCTAAACCCAGAACAATCTGTTCGTGGTGGTGTGGAATACCTGCGTCGCATTGTCGCTCGCGTACCTGATACGATTAACGAACATGAAAAAATTTGGTTTGCATTGGCATCGTACAATATTGGTTATGGCCACATGATGGACGCGCGTCGATTAACCAAGGCACAAGGTGGCGATCCAAACGCATGGGCAGATGTAAAAGACCGACTACCGCTGTTACGACAAAAGCGTTACTACAGCCAAACTCGTTATGGCTACGCTCGTGGAGACGAGGCACGAAATTACGTTGAAAATATTCGACGCTACTACCAATCAATCATTGGGCATGTCAGTCAAAAGCCTTCCATTGATGAAGATACGGATGATCTACAGGTTATCCCACCGCTAAATCCAGAGTTGCTTGTTTCTGGTGCGGTGGAAACCATTGCAAAAGAAGTGTCTGGTGCCTCTGATGTCACCAATGACGTCGATGAAGATTTAGACCAAGAAGAAGAATAAACACGCAAAAAAGACGAGTGTGAAGCTCGTCTTTTTTGTTGAGTCCAAGGTAGAACTTATCTAAAATCCGATGTTCCGAACCAGACCGGTCATCATAGTAAGTGTATACAAACGTGATTGGTCAACACCTTACTGCAGCGTCCATACCCGTTAATTGATGCTTGCGGAATAAATCGGTTCGGTTGGTTTCCCTCTCTCCTAATTTGAAGTGACTCCATCACTAGAATGTCATCCACAATGCAAAGTAGATGCAGCGTGCGCTGTATCGCGAGAGGGTGTTTGTAGTCTTGTCTGCAGGAGGTTCGGATATGAGAAGACGTAGAGTGCAGTCAAAGCGTTTGAATAAGACAGTGGCTGCGATTCGCCGTAAGCGAAAGCTGACAACGATGAAAAAGAAAGTCAGCTCACGCAATCGTGTATTCGTTCACTTAGTAAATCACTAAGAACTTAAAGCAAACATCTACACACCCGTAGATGTTTGCTGAACACAACTCACCAACTTAATCTTCTTGCTTACCTTCTGACGCTTTTTTCTCTTGTTTCTTGGCCTTAATTTCTTTGCGACGACGCTTGAAAAAGGCCTGCAACTGCTCACGGCACTCATCCTCTAACAGCCCTCTTTCGACCGTTGCGTAATGGTAAGCCGCTTGGCTCTCAAACAAGTTCAATACCGTACCAGCCGCGCCCGCTTTAAGATCTGGCGCGCCAAATACCACGCGTTTCACTCTGCTGTGCAACAGTGCTCCTGCGCACATAGGGCAAGGCTCTAGTGTGACATAGAGAGTGGTGTCTAAAAGTCGATAGTTTTCTAACACAGTCCCAGCATTACGTAGAGTCTGAATCTCCGCATGTGCTGTTGCATCATGAGAGCAGATAGAGCGGTTCCAGCCTTCTGCAATCACTTCTCCATCTTTAACTAATACCGCTCCCACAGGCACCTCTCCTTCCAATTCAGCTTGTTCAGCTAATGCAAGTGCGCGGCGCATAAAAATTTCGTCTTGTGGGGTAAATTGATGCTCAGACAAAAGGGCTCCAGAAATGAAGGCAACTATGAATAGCGAAATATTACCACCAACATCGCTTTCACTACAGCAGGACATAAGTTTTGGAGATGCGCCTCTTTAGTAGTGGCACCTCAAAACAAAAAAGCGCAGACCTTTCGACCTGCGCTTTTCTCTAATATTCGATCATTTACATCGTGTATGTGTACGGTGCTTGAATACCTAGTGGGATACCTACCATCCAGTAAAGAACTAGGAAGATTGACCAACCAATCAACATAGCAATCGAGAATGGCATCATCAGTGACGCAAGTGTACCAATGCCTGTCGACTTCACGTAACGTTGACAGTAAACCACTACAAGAGGGAAGAATACCATCAGAGGCGAAATGATGTTCGATACTGAGTCACCCACACGGTAAGCCGCCTGAGATAGTTCAGGAGAAATACCTACCGCCATTAGCATTGGAACTAGGATTGGACCAATCAAAGCCCATTTCGCAGAAGCGGAACCGATAAGTAGGTTTACAGCCGCTGTTAGCAAGATCATACCAATGATGGTTGCTTCACCTGGTAGGTTCATCGCTTTTAAGCCTTCAGCACCATACAACGCTAGCATCGTACCGATGTTTGACTGAGCAAATGCAGATAGGAACTGAGCACAGAAGAATGACATTACAATGTATGCGCCCATGGTCGACATGGTGTCCGCCATCGCTTTGATGATGTCGTTACTTGTCTTAAAGGTGCCAGATACTTTACCGTAAACGTAACCAGGGATGATAAATAGAATGAAGATCAGTGGAACAATCGACTTCATGATAGGCGCAGAAAACGCCGTAATTTCGCCTTCAGGAGAGCGAAGTGCAGAGTTATCAGGCAATAACGCGGCAACAAGAAGTGCAATACCCGCCATCATAGCCCAGCCAGCGTAGCGGAATGCTTTTGATTCCAACTCAGTGAAAGAGCCTAAGTTTGGCGCCGTTTCTGCATCTTCATCAATTGGCATCTTTGCTAGACGTGGCTCGATGATTTTCTCAGTCACGTACCAACCGATAGCAACGATGATCACTGAAGATAGACCAGTGAAGAAGATGTTTGCTAGAGGGTTAACCACGTATTCAGGATCAAGAACCTGTGCTGCTGTTTGTGTGAAACCAGCGAGCAATGGGTCAATACCTGAAGGAATGAAGTTTGCGGAGAAACCACCAGACACACCAGCAAATGCCGCTGCGATACCAGCTAGAGGGTGACGACCAGCGGCATGGAAAATGATACCACCTAGAGGAATAACCAAAACGTAGCCCGCATCAGCCGCGGTATGCGAGATGATTGCGACAAGAATAAGCATTGGTGTAAGTAGCTTCGCTGGAGTGAAGTTCAGCATCTTCTTAAGGCCAGTCGTGATAAAACCAGAAGAATCCGCAACACCTACACCCAACATTGCAACTAATACGATGCCTAGAGGTGCAAAACCAGTAAACGTAGTGACCATGTTAGCAAGGAAACTTGCTAGAGCTTCACCCGTAAGTAAGTTAGTAATGGTAAGAGCTTCGCCCGTTCGAGGGTTTGGAAGGTCGAAAGTCACATTCGATAAAAGTGCAGACGCAGCCCAAGTAATGATCAGTGCCCAGAAAAACAAAATCGCAGGATCAGGAATTTTATTACCTGCACGCTCGATAAAGTTTAGAAAGCGATCCATCCCGCTCGGCTTCGATGATGGTGCCTTATTTACAGCTTGGTTACTCATGGTAACTCCATATGAATGATGTTGGTGCCAAGGCCTATTTGAATAATTATAACGGCCTATTATCAACACAGCATTCTAGTAAATAAGGCTAGGGAAAGCACAAGGTTCTATAATTTTTTCCATAATTGGAGACATATTTTGCAAAAACGCCACTCCAATTAAACATAATAAAAACAGTAGCACATCAACCGCATTAACAGTTCGAAAACCATTCATTAACTGAGACAAACCCGGTATCAAAAAGAAATTATCCACTACTTTGTCTCAAGCCATGTATGCAATTGAACTTAGTTTTCGAATTCACTGTACTGTGAAATCATAGTTTTCAACTGAACTGATTGCGTTTTTCCCATTCTATCTTTCCAACTGGTCGTAATAGTAATGGTTTTAAGAGATCCAGACACAGTAACCGACGGCACAACCCACTCCACTGTATACGCACCAGTAGCGGACGATCCTGTTGCAATAGCGGCAAAGCTAGCCGTAGAGATCGTCGAAAGCGCATCCGAGGCTCCACGCGTGCGGAACCATTCAAGTTGGTTCTCTGCTAGACGCAGTGCTTCAATACTTTCTATCGCATAGTCGGATTCTCGTTCGAGATACACGTTTAGCTTTGTTAAACCTAGAGCCCCGACACCGATAAGCAAAAAAGAAATTAGAACCTCAAGAAGGTTAAAACCTTTTTGTTTAGAGATCATTCCAAGAGCCTCGCTGCCACTTTAGTTTCTCAATGTACTTGCCGCTCTTTCCACCATTGTAGGCAGGTATCAAAGATCCATTTAATTTTATAGTTCTATCTTCTGCATCTAACCCTATCCCGCCATCAAGCTTCAATGAACCATCTAGCAAAAAAGCATATTTATTAAAGTCATTATTAATATCATGCTTGTGAAAAGAAGTAGGGGTTACACCTATATCATTTTTAGAATCAAAAAGATCAATCCATATTCCTTTAACATCCAACACAGTTGGCTTTGAAAGGTATTGGTAAAGAAGTCCATCAAAATAACTCATACTTTGACTGTAGAGAACACCATCATAAATAATAAGCTGAATAGCATTATCTACAGGCTGAGTAGTAGAACCAAAAATATTTCCTGATATTGCGCAACTGCCATCGACCCAAAACCTTCGTTTTCCAGCAGCGTAAGCATTAGCTAACTTAGTATGGCATGACTTAACCCAACCTTTAGGTGTCTTACCGCTAGCAATTACAACGCCAACAGGATCCGCTTTAATCTCGTTTTTGAGTTTTGCTACGTTAACTGCGTTGAAATCCATAGTGAATAAGTCTTTGAAAACCGAAATATTTGCAACATTTTCTTTGATATCTTCATTTTTATTCGAAGTGCTAGTAGTAGCTAGGTAGGTTGGACGTTTGGTTTCTTCAAATAAATTGGATTTGTGCGAATTCTTACAAGTAAAGCTAGGAGCCCCTAAAATCCCAGTAGCATGACTACTGACTGAACTGTCCACCGTCAGAAAGTGCTCATCAGAACCACTTACACTTGCTACATAACTCACGGTTCCACCAGCAATAATGGATGTACACTCACTGTCAGACGACAAACCTTTTGCTTTAGGGACAAAATGCATTGAGCCAGTAAGCTCTACCGACGCACTCGTTTTTAGTACTGCACCAAGGCCGTTTCCTGTCGAAATTATCACTTTACTTAAATTTGTATTTCCCTCTTTAGATGTAACCAAATATTCATAATCGCTGAGCTTTCTTATCGTCGTAGATACTGCACAGCCCAGTAGAGTAATTGTTCCCGAAGGAGGAAGTACTAACATCTTCTCCTTTATTTGTGCAAAAGCACATTCCAATCCTCCTTCAGCCTTCCAATGTTCTTGTCGAGCTTTTAGTTCATTCTGAGCCACTTTTAATTGAAAGAATACGCCCTTTGATGATGCGAGAGATGCAATCAAAGCAAACAATAATAGTATGGATGTTACTAACAACGTCGTGTATCCAGAACATCCAAATTTAGATCTCATTGCCAATTCCTTTGCTTAATTGAAAACTCTGCAACTTGATTAATTACGCCGTCTACAGTTTGTAAAGCCAAAGTAACATCCGTTACAGCGCTAATATTTGTGCCATTCGTTACGACTTTAGAATTCACTGTAAAATTCGTCACTTGAAAAATATCTTCATCAAATAAAGAACGGCAAAAATCCACACCATCAAAAGGCAGTATTTGGGCTTGGGATACTACACCATTCTCACAGATTACAAGTTTGCTATCTCGCTTCTCATACTTAATATTTCTATAGTTTTTATTTAACGGAGAGTCATCTCTAAAATAAACAAACCCAATAGAAGATGCACCACTGACTGTTATTGTTTCCGAGGCTCCGGATAATTTAAGAGACATACCATGACCACCATCATAACCCGCTCTTTGAATATCCTCTTTCATGACAGCTAGAGTAATATTAAGCCCTTGTAGCAAATTTAGTTCTAAGCTTTTTTCTTTCGCTGTTTGTTGTATGCTAATAAATATCGAACCAATTATTCCTAAAATTATGAGTCCAATTAGAGAGCTAATCATGAGTTCAATCAAAGAGCTACCTATTTGGTAACGTCTGCTAGCATTTAAGGTAATCATACAATTTAGCTCCAGACATACTACAAACTTTTATTCGCCCTGGCGGATTAGAAAGTGCCACTTTTAATTTTGTACTTTGCTCACCGGTCGGGAAGAACTCGATACTTCCGCTTTGCGGTCGACCTCTCACTTCCTCAAAACTCATTTTTTTAGTCTCATAACTATGTAACACTGATAATTCTGAAAACTGTGTCCCGGAAAGGTGTAAAATAACATTCCCCGCACCACTTTCTGCATCGGTTAAGGTGATTGACCAAGCACCTTGACTCACTACATTGCCTTTATTCATAGAGAAATGGACATATAGTTTTTTATTTCGTACGACTGCTTCAGATTTACTTTGGCTCAAAAAACCGACCAACTCTGTTGCAAGTCTCTGCATTTGTACTGTTTGAGAAACACGACTAAAGCTTGGCGCTGCAAACGCTAATATAATACTCAGCACAGCAACAGTGATCATAAGTTCCAACAACGTAAACCCGCGAGGCATTTCCCAAATTCCTATGCAAACGGCTAGTCGACCGTAATTCATCTTGCACAGATGCTATCACCTGCCAAAAATAGGCGGAAAAGTGAAAAGGAAACTACTCGTGATGATTCGAATTTCTCGTTGTAACAGCTACAAAAAAAGATTGAGAGGGATGACATTGATCGAATTACTGATAGCCGTAACGATCGTCGGAATCATTGCAGCAATCGCCTACCCTTCTTATACCAATCATGTGATCAAGTCCCATAGAACGGTTGCCTTGAGCGATCTTAGTCGAATTCAACTGGAACTAGAGACATCTTACGATGGTGGGTATGACTGGAGTCATATTATTTCTGGTGGCGCTTGTACTCTATGTGATTCCGACACAGATCGATTTTCGTTCGATATTGTGAGCTCTGCAATCACAGCCTACACCATTACAGCAACAGCAAAATCGGATCTTGGGCAGGACGACGACGAGTGCTTGAATGGCGCTACAACTATCACTTTAACGTCAACAAATGTTGAATCACCAAGCGCTTGTTGGAACTAAAAAACTACAAATGCAAAAAGGCCTGCGTTTCAGCAGGCCTTTGTTTTTAAGCTTTTAATGAACTTATCTTAGCTGGTTAAATCATCAAAGAACTTCTTCACACCATTGAAGAAGCCTTCAGATTTTGGTTTGTGTTTAGTTGCAGCTTCACCGCCACAAGACTCTTCAAACTCTTTCAACAGTTCTTTTTGGCGAGCGCTTAAGTTAACTGGCGTTTCTACAACCAATTTAACGATCAAGTCACCAATACCACCGCCACGGACACCTTTCACACCTTTACCGCGCATACGGAACATACGGCCAGTTTGTGTTTCTGACGGCACTTTTAGGCTTACTCGTCCATCAAGTGTTGGAACTTCAACTTCGCCGCCGAGTGCAGCCATAGCAAAGCTTACTGGCACTTCACAATAGAGGTTGTTGCCGTCACGCTCGAAAATGTGGTGCTCTTTCACGTGTACTTGTACGTATAGATCACCTGATGGTGCACCCATTTCTCCCGCTTCGCCTTCGCCAGATAGACGAATGCGATCACCAGTATCCACGCCAGCTGGGATTTTAACGTTAAGTGTTTTCGTTTTTTGCTTGCGACCTTGGCCATGACACTCATTACAAGGGTCTTTGATGATCTTGCCTTTACCATGACAGGTAGGACAGGTTTGCTGAACAGCGAAGAAACCTTGACGCATTTGCACTTGGCCATGGCCATGACAGGTACCACATGTTTCCGCTGATGAGCCTTTCTTCGCACCGCTACCGTCACAAGAGTCACAGTGAACCAGTGTCGGAACTTCAATCTCTTTAGTTACACCACGAACGGCTTCTTCTAGCGTTAGCTCCATGTTGTAACGTAAGTCGGCGCCACGTTGCGCACGATGACCACCGCCACCGCGGCGACCACCACCGAAGATATCGCCAAACACATCACCAAAGATGTCGCCGAAGTCAGCACCGCCTCCACCAAAGCCGCCGCCGAAACCACCGCCACCTTGTTCAAAAGCTGCATGGCCATATTGGTCATAAGCCGCTTTTTTCTGAGAGTCGGTTAGAACTTCGTACGCTTCTTTTACTTCTTTAAACTTGTCCGCCGCAGACTCATCACCCTGGTTTCTGTCTGGGTGGAATTTCATCGCTAGGCGCTTGTACGCCTTTTTGATATCACGCTCTGAGGCATCACGGCTTACGCCTAATACTTCGTAAAAATCACGTTTTGACATGTTCTTCGTCACCAGTTAATTACTACAAACGGCATCGATTCACCGCTTGGTGTTTGTATCGTTCTAGGTAAGTGCACTTATTGCAAAATACTTAACTAGAAAGACAGCGTTTACAAACAGACGGGCGTAAGAGTCACCCCAAACGCCCGCACACCGAAGTCGTATCGACTCCAGATGGCTTTGCAGCCATCTGGTTAAGAAAGATTATTTCTTGTCGTCTTTAACTTCTTCGAACTCCGCATCTACAACGTCGTCATCTTTTGACTGTGCGCCAGCGTCAGCACCTTGTGCTTGTTGCGCTTGAGCTTGTTGTTGAGCGATTTCCATTAGTTTTTGAGCAGCAGTCATAAGAGCTTGAACTTTCGCGTCAATTGCTTCTTTGTCTTCGCCTTTACGTGCTTCTTCTAGCTCAGAGATAGCAGTTTCAATCTTCTCTTTCTCTTCAGCTGGAAGTGCGTCACCCGCTTCTTCCATTTGCTTACGAGTACCGTGAATCATTTGGTCTGCTTGGTTACGTGCAGTTGCTAGCTCTTCGAACTTTTTGTCCGCTTCTTTGTTAGCTTCTGCTTCTTGAACCATTTTCTCGATTTCGTCGTCGCTTAGACCGCCAGAAGCTTGGATTGTGATCTTCTGCTCTTTACCAGTCTGCTTGTCTTTCGCTGATACGTGTAGAATACCATCCGCATCAAGGTCGAAAGTTACTTCGATTTGTGGCATGCCACGTGGTGCAGGCTGGATGCCCTCTAGGTTAAATTGACCTAGAGACTTGTTGTACATCGCTTGCTTACGCTCACCTTGTAGAACGTGGATAGTTACCGCGCTCTGGTTGTCTTCTGCAGTAGAGAAAACTTGGTTCGCTTTAGTTGGGATAGTTGTGTTCTTCTCAACTAGCTTAGTCATTACGCCCCCCATAGTCTCGATACCTAGAGACAGTGGAGTTACGTCTAGTAGTAGAACATCTTTAACTTCACCAGCAAGTACACCACCTTGAACTGCAGCACCCATTGCTACTGCTTCGTCAGGGTTCACGTCACGACGCGCTTCTTTACCGAAGAACTCAGCAACTTTCGCTTGAACCATTGGCATACGAGTCTGACCACCAACTAGGATTACGTCAGTGATATCGTTTACTGATAGGTCAGCGTCAGCTAGAGCTACTTTTAGTGGCTCAAGAGAGCGTTGTACTAGGTCTTCAACTAGAGATTCTAGTTTCGCACGAGTCACTTTGATGTTCATGTGCTTAGGACCAGTTGCATCAGCAGTAACGTAAGGTAGGTTTACGTCTGTTTGAGAAGTAGAAGAAAGCTCAATTTTCGCTTTTTCTGCTGCTTCTTTAACACGCTGCATTGCTAGTGGATCGTTTTTAAGATCGATACCTTGCTCTTTCTTAAACTCGTCTACTAAGTAGTTGATTAGACGGTTATCAAAGTCTTCACCACCTAGGTGAGTGTCACCATTAGTTGCTAGAACTTCGAATGTTTTTTCGCCTTCAACTTCATCGATTTCGATGATTGAAATATCGAATGTACCACCACCAAGGTCGTATACAGCGATAGTGCGGTCACCGCCTTTCTTGTCTAGGCCGTAAGCTAGCGCAGCTGCTGTTGGTTCGTTGATGATACGTTTAACTTCTAGACCTGCGATACGGCCAGCATCTTTCGTTGCTTGACGCTGTGCATCGTTAAAGTAAGCAGGTACTGTGATAACTGCGCCAGTTACTTCCTCACCTAGGAAGTCTTCAGCAGTTTTCTTCATTTTCTTAAGAACTTCAGCAGAAACCTGAGGAGCTGCCATTTTTTGGCCTTTCGCTTCTACCCAAGCGTCACCGTTGTCAGCCTTAACGATTTTGTAAGGCATGATTTCGATGTCACGCTGAACTTCTTCGTCTTCAAAACGACGACCAATTAGACGCTTAATTGCAAATAGCGTGTTAGTTGGGTTAGTTACTGCTTGACGTTTCGCAGGTTGACCTACTAGCGTCTCACCGTCAGTGTAAGCAATAACCGATGCAGTAGTACGTTCACCCTCTGCGTTTTCAATTACACGTGGTTTGTCGCCGTCTAGTACAGCAACACATGAGTTAGTAGTACCTAAGTCAATACCAATGATTTTACCCATCTGGCTATCTCCGAATAAATTCTATTTTCGTTTGGTTATAACCCCAATGTGGGGGGAGGAGAATCGGGTTTCAACCCTTGCTCACAAACAAAAATAATCAATGTTTGCTTCTCTATGCCACATAGATAAGGGCGTCAAAACGCTTTTCAAGGGCAGAATTGAAAAAAAGCGTATTTTTTATGAATTAATTGATTTCTTTCAAGCTTGTTGGGAATGCATCACATTCCAGAGACAACTTCCAAAGTAAACATGATGAAAAGCGGTTATTTTTCTGTGACATAAAAAAACAAGAAAGCGAGCTCATTCCGCTCGCTTTCTATATATAGATTCAACTCTATAGTTCAAGACTAGGCATTAGCTTGTGCAGGCTGCGCCTCTACTTCTTGATTGCCGATCTCACCTTCTGTTTTGGCGACAATAGTGTTCACTGCGGTATCCCCTACCACGTTCGAAGAGGTACAGAACATATCGTTGATACGGTCAACCGCTGCAATGATAGCTAAACCTTCTGGTGGAAGACCCAATTGGTGAAGAAGCACACCAACCATCACCACACCACCACCTGGTACGCCACCAGCGCCAATAGACAGAAGAAGAATCGTCAGACCGAGTGTAAACACATCAGCGGTGTTAATTGGCTGGCCAAACGCGTTAGCAACGAAGATTGTAGCAAGCGCGATGTAAATAGATACACCTGACATGTTCATCGTCGCGCCTAGCGGTACACCAAAACCCGCAACTGATTTAGAAACTTGCAGTTTCTCTGTCAGAGTACGCATGGTTACAGGGATGGTTGCATTTGAACTTGCCGTAGAGAGGGAAAATAGGATTTGTTCACGAGTTGCACGCAGAAACGCCTTTGGAGAAGTTCCAGTCGTAATGCCAACTGCCATTGGATAGAAGATGAAAATCCAGAACACAAGCATAGCCACGACAAGCGCAACGTAACCTGCAACAGACATCAGTGTATTCGCATTTAAGGTTGCACCTAGTTGAATCATCAGAGCAAACACACCGTAAGGTGCTAGACTCATGACCAAACCAACCAGCTTCATCATGATCTCATTGGCCATCTTAAACGTGCGGATAGCAGGGCCACCACGAGAATCCAGAGCTTGAATGGCTAGACCTGTCAAAATAGCCATAAAGATAATTTGTAGCATGTCGCCGTTAGCAAAAGCTTGTACTGGATTGCTTGGTACAATGTTTACCACGAGCGAGAAAATATCTGGTGTTTCAGTTGTCGTCAGTTTGACGGTTTCAGAAACCGTACCCGCTAAGTTTGCACCAGCACCCGGTTGGAAAATTAAACCTACGGTCAACGCTGCTGCGATCGCAATGATGGTATTGAGAATGTAGAGAGTAAAAGTTTTCCCACCAAGACGACCAAAAGCACTAATGTCTTTCAAATCGACAATGCCGCACACGATTGAAACATACACAAGAGGCACAACCAAAAGCTTGATCAGCGAGACAAACATGCCGCCAACCCCTTCTGCCGTTCCAAGTAGGTAAGTATCAAAAATCTCAATACCACTAAATAAGTACTGAATAGCTGTGCCCAGCACAAGGCCGGCAAACAAGCCTATGAAAATCTTACTAGAAAGCGATTTATCCATTATAAATCTCCGATATGTTGTGTTTACTATTTACATTTTTGTAGTTATATCTGCTTATTTCTAAAGCAGTGGTCGCAAATAATACATATCAAAGTTACAAAATAAAGCGATAATTTACATTTTTGTTAACAACAAAATTCAGCAAAACAAACTATGAATACATTCATATTCAGAACAAAACTCACTTAGTCAAATGATAACAACCAGTTATCGGTTTAAGGTTGTATAACTACGCAGTTGATAGAAAGAAAATTCCCTATAAGAAAAAATATCCCCAATAGGAAAAACTTTGAAAGGGATCAAATTTTAGATATCGATGGTTCAGCGAGACGGAGGGAGCACACCTTTGTTTAAAACAAAAATGCCCATCACAAACGTGACAGGCATTTTGTATTTACTTTGCAGTGACTTGCGTCGTTATTTAGCAACCATGACCATTGCAGGACGAATCACACGGCCGTTTAACTCATAACCCTTCTGCATAACAAACATCACGGTGTTTGATTCATGATCTGGGCTTTCTTGAATAGACATTGCTTGGTGGAATTCAGGGTTGAACGTTTCGCCTTCAGGGTTGATTTCTTTCAAACCAAACTTAGCAACCACATCAACAAACGTCTTGTGGGTCAGCTCAACACCTTCAAGGATCGGCTTAATCACTTCGTTTTCTGTATCTGCCGCTTGAATCGCACGCTCTAGGTTATCGATAACAGGAAGCAGTTCTTCAGCGAACTTGTTAAGAGCGTATTTACGCGCTTTGTCGATTTCCTGTTCAGTACGACGACGCATATTTTCAACTTCAGCTTTTGCACGAAGCACTGCATCTTGCTGATCTTTTACTTTGGTTTCGCTAGACAATAATGCCGCTTCTAGTTGAGCAATCTTAGCGTCTTTCTCGTCACCAATTTCTTCAAGTTCTGCTTCAGCTTCTTGAGCCGCAGCTTCTACTTTTTCAGCCTCTTCGATGATTTGATCAAGCTCTTCTTCTGTAACTTTGTTTTCTTCGTTGCTCATGATATCTCCAGAATTCAACGTAATGCCCTTAAAGCCATGCTCGTTTTGCGGGGTTTAACCACATAAAAATTCGCATATTTAGGTAACTTGCCATTATTATGGGGATGAAGATTCCTGATTCAAGCCTCTTTAATGCGGAAATGCTATGAAAAATCCATGTAACGTGATCGCGATTATCGGAAAACCAAGAGATCAACAAGCGATTCAGACTCATAAAGAGCTTTACGAATGGCTGACCTCAGAAGGTTACAAAGTGTTTATTGACGATCGCCTTGCAGCGATTTTGGACGAGATCCCGCAAAACCACTTCGCCAGCTTAGTTGAGTTGGGCAAAAACGCAGATCTTGCGATAGTTGTCGGTGGTGATGGCAACATGCTGGGCGCAGCGAGAATTTTGTCGCGTTTTGACGTGCCTGTGATTGGCGTAAACCGTGGCAATCTAGGCTTTTTAACTGATTTAAACCCAGACGATTTCCAAGCGGCACTCAAAGCCGTACTTGCAGGAGAGTACATTGAAGAAGAGCGTTTCTTACTTGAGGCAGAAGTGCATCGTCATGGTCAAATAAAAAGTCATAACGCCGCTTTAAACGAAGCCGTGCTCCATCCTGGGCAAATCGCACATATGATTGAGTTTGAGGTGTACATTGATGAAAGCTTTGCCTTCTCTTTACGCGCCGATGGGTTGATTGTCTCCACACCAACAGGCTCGACAGCATACTCACTTTCTGGTGGTGGCCCTATTCTGTCACCAAGCCTGAATGCCATTTCACTGGTGCCTATGTTCCCTCATACCTTATCTAGCCGACCGTTGGTGGTTGATGGCAAACGTAGAATCAAACTGATTGTGTCACCAGAAAATCGCGGTACACAAGAAGTAAGTTGTGATGGACAAGTGTCGCTGCCAGTTTCTCCCGGCGATGAGATCCACATTTATCAAAGCCCAAATGTGCTCAAACTCATCCATCCGAAAGACTACAGCTACTATCACGTATTAAGGAACAAACTCGGTTGGTCTAGTAAGTTATTCTAGCTTTCATGAACACGAATTTAAGCCAGTTGCTGATTGCTGCTGGCTTTTTTCTTTTTTGGGATAACACGTAAAGACTTACTAATAAGGCGACGTGATATATCCTGCCGTTAAAACGAAATTTATAAACTTTGATCCTGTGTGCAAAGTTTAACTTATTCCAGAAAAGCAAATTGAATGGAGTATGTCGGGTGATATTCTCACCATGAATAGAGTATTAACTCTATTTCATAAAATCAATAAAGGACATACTATGAAAAAAACTATCATTCTGTCTGTTCTCAGTACATTAGCACTGATTGGCTGCCAATCTGAAGATACTAAAGTGACAAACGTATCTAATGCGCGTGCGGACGACATTACACAAACCAAACGGGAACTTGCTCAACAACTGAGCGAAAACTATACGGCAATTGAGCCAATGTTGAGAAGAGATATTACTGCTCAACAAACCAATGTTCCTGTCTCCTCTTTCATTGAGCAAAACCCTACTGCAGAATTTAGCCAACAGCTCGTTGAAGCCGACGCTCAAATTCGTAGCTGGAAAGGCATTACTGAATTCTCAGATCAGTTGCTAGAAGTGCGCTTAGCCAACGAAAAAATGCTAGGAGCATGGCTTAATGGCGACGTTGCACCACTCTTTGCCTTTGAACCAAGCGGTGATGATGAAAGCTGGCAATACATCGAAGCGTTTGACGTTTACGGGCAAATTCATCAACTTGATGTGTATCAGCTTCCTGACGTTCCCGTTCTAGTTGTCGATAACAACAGCTCTGCAGAGCTCAAAGCAGGCTTACAGGCGATGCAGGCAGAAATGAAAAAGCTGGGTCAGCCAGCTCTAATTCAGCCTTATTATTCAGAGAGTCAAAAACAATCTTCACCAATGCTACAAAGCGCAGCGACAAGTGATGTCGCTCCGATTCAAACAACTCAACTGAAGAAAATTCGCTTAGCGGATGACAAAGAACCGTGGATCTCTGGCAAAGCAGAGGTTTACGCCATCGTGACAGGTGTCAATCCAAGCCGCGACGAGCCGACAATTGATCTGGTAGAGCTTCCTTACTTGGATTACGACAACCAAGATTACTACCCAAATCAAATCATCATTCACTGGTCTCGCTACCGCTGGGGCGCTGCAGATATTGTTCTGATGGAGCAAGATGACGGCACAGACTACAAACAGCTGGCTAAACTATTGGTGCAAGTCGCTGAAGAAGTTCTGAAAGCCATCCCAGATCCGCAAGTTCAGGCATACGCAGTCATCCCACAAATCACAAACAAGATCATCGATGCCATTCCAGATGGTGTGCTTACCAACGATGATGACTTTGTTGACGTTTTCTACACGTTGATGCAAGACACGTCGTATGTCGATCACCCAGGAGCAAGTGTTAATGCTGTCGTGACACTAGAGCCACTGACGATCAATCCAACTCGCCCATAACCCTTTCAATTTCAATGAGTCGTTGTCGAGACTTCGACTCATTTTTCCCACCTCATCACAAAAAATAACCTGTTAGATAAAAATATTCCCGCTCATCTTTACTGTATAAAGAAACAGTATATACTGTTCTCATATACAGTATTGTTCAGTTATACAGGTAAATAAAAATGCTGGCTCATCTAAGTGTTAATAATTTTGCGATTGTTAAGTCTTTACAACTCGAGCTTTCTAAGGGCATGACCACCATTACAGGTGAAACAGGCGCTGGTAAATCTATCGCGATTGATGCGTTAGGTCTGTGCCTAGGCGGACGTGCCGATGCAGGTATGGTGCGTCAAGGTGAAGATAAAACCGAAGTCAGTGCCGCCTTTTTACTGGACAACAACCTACATGCAACGCGTTGGCTAGAAGATAACGATCTGCTGGATGGCACTGAATGTATCTTGCGTCGCATCATAACTAAAGAAGGCCGTTCAAGAGCCTTCATCAACGGCAGCCCAGTACCACTTTCACAATTAAAATCTCTTGGGCAGCTGTTAATCAACATCCATGGACAACACGCGCATCACCAACTGATGAAAAGCGAATACCAAATGGCGATGTTGGATCAATATGCCGGACACTTAAATCTATTAAAGAGTACACGCAGTGCGTACCAACATTGGCGTCAGGCAGACAATAACCTCAAGCAACTCAAGGAAAACAGCCAGCAGAATCAGGCGCAAAAACAGTTGCTTGAATACCAAATCAAAGAACTGAATGAGCTATCGCTAGGTGAAGAAGAATTCGCAGAACTCGAGCAAGAGCACAAACGACTGTCCAATAGCGGAGAACTCGCCGCTACCTGTCAGCAAGCCCTCGAACTTATTTACGAAGGTGAAGAAGTCAATGCGCTTGGTATTTTGCAATCGGCCAATCACTCCCTAATTCAATTAGCGGAATTAGATGAAAAATTAGCCGAGCTTCCAAATATGCTGGCTGACGCGATGATCCAGCTAGAAGAAACCAAAAACGAACTTCGTAGCTACTTGGATGGCATCGATGTCGATCCAGGTCGTATGGCTTATGTCGAAGAGCGTTTTTCTAAAGTGATGTCGATGGCTCGTAAGCATCATGTTATGCCTGATGAGTTATACCAACATCACCAAGACCTTCTAGCACAAATCGAAGCATTGGATTGCTCTGATGAACGTCTGGATGAATTGGCTCAAGAAGTGGAACAGAAATACCAAAGCTTCCTGACTCAAGCGGAAAAGCTGCATAAATCACGCAGCCGTTACGCAAAAGAACTGAACAAGCTGATCACGCAAAGCATGCACGAACTGAGCATGGAAAAAGCCGTCTTCAGCATTGAAGTAAACAACGAAAACACACATCCGTCGCCACTGGGTATGGACAGTGTGTGCTTCTTGGTTTCCACTAACCCGGGTCAACCTTTACAACCAATTGCGAAAGTTGCGTCAGGTGGTGAGTTATCCCGTATCTCGCTAGCGATCCAAGTGATCACAGCTCAAAAAGTAGATACGCCAAGTTTGATCTTCGATGAGGTGGACGTGGGTATTAGTGGTCCAACAGCTGCGGTAGTAGGCAAAATGCTACGTAAGCTTGGAGAATCGACTCAAGTCATGTGTGTCACTCACTTACCGCAAGTAGCCGGTTGTGGCCACCAGCAAATGTTTGTCGCAAAACACACCAAAGGCGGTCAAACGGAAACACAAATGCGCGCACTAGATGAAGAACAACGTGTGGCAGAACTGGCTCGTTTACTCGGTGGTAGCCAAATCACTGATTCAACATTAGCTAACGCGAAAGAACTCCTTATCGCCGCCTAACCCTATGACACAGAGTCATCGGCAATCCAGTTGATGACTCTTTTCGTATTAATCGCTTCAGTGACTCGGCTAACGAAAACGCCATTATGCCCCCTATCACCCCTTAATATCTGCTAATAAATGCAACTCAACTCAAAATTCGTTGTCAGATTCCCTACCATGCGACGCATAGCTTTTTACATCTGCGTCGAGCTTGTTTATTATCAGCGCAGTATTTTAAAGGTTACTAAGAAATTATTATGCAATTAAAGAAGTGGTTAGTTGCCGTACCATTAGCAATGACATTGCTGACAGGATGTTCGGTATTGGAAAAACTGGTTTATCGTATTGATATCAACCAAGGCAACTATGTAGAACAAAGTGCGGTTGATAAATTAAAGTTTGGGATGACTAAAGCACAGGTTCGCTTCGTACTTGGATCGCCAATGCTTATCGAAAATGGCTATCCTAACACTTGGTATTATATCTACCATCACACGCCAGGCCACGGTGACCCAGTACAGAAAGATCTTGTCGTAAACTTTAATGACCAAGGAACGCTGGCCGATATCAGCGGTGACTTCCCGAAAAGTGACGCGTTTTACGAACAGATCCAATAAACCAATCCTGTCATTACATCGATTGGCATCATAAAACCTTTATGCAAAAAAACCTCCCACTTGGGAGGTTTTTTTATCATCTAAAATATTACTTATTCTGCTTACTTGCGCAGAGCATTTGGCTTGCCACCAGTCACTGGATCGGCATTCCCAGCCGCTTTTGCTTGCTCTGCTCGCTTACGACGAATCTCTTTTGGATCTGCCAATAAAGGGCGATAGATTTCAATGCGGTCTTTATCACGTACGGTCGCGTCTAGTTTTACATTACGACTAAACACACCTACTTTGTTTTTTGCTAAATCAATTTCTGGATACAATTCCAAGACACCCGACTGACGAATGATCTCTTCAACCGTCGCGTGGTTATTCACAACTAAGTTAAACACGCGTTGCTCATGAGGCAATGCATACACGACCTCAACGTGAATCATGTCTGACTCAATACTCATAACACTCGTACACCTGTTTCGCGCGTTTGGTAAATGCATTAACCATATTGCTAGTTAGCTCGTTAAAAATCTTGCCGAACGCCATTTCAATCATTTTGCTCGAAAACTCAAACTCAAGCTTAAGTTCAACCTTACATGCCTGCTCATCCAACGCAGTAAAAATCCAACCACCTCGGAGCGTTTTAAACGGACCATCAACCAAGTTCATCATAATAGCTTGGCCAGGAATAAGCTCATTGGACGTAGTGAACGTTTTACTGATGCCCGCTTTCGCAACATCGACAGAAGCGACCATGCCGTTACCCGAAGACTCAATAATTCGAGAGCCCGAACAACCAGGCAAAAATTCAGGGTATTTAGCAACATCATTGACCAGATTAAACATCTGTTCTGCACTAAAAGACACCAACGCAGAACGGCTGACTTGCTTCATACATACTCCTATCGATACATGTACAGATTTAAAGCTCGCGACAATTTTACTTTTATTCCACGATTGCGCAAATAAAAGGATTTCCTATCCGATATCCAACCCGTATAATGACGCCATTATGGCAAAGAAAAAATCAAAACAAAAAGCGGGTAGTAACACTATCGCGCTGAACAAAAAAGCTCGCCACGAGTATTTCATCGAAGATGAAATCGAAGCTGGCTTGGAGCTCCAAGGTTGGGAAGTGAAAGCCCTTCGCCAAGGTAAAGCCAATATTTCTGAAAGTTACGTATTCATGCGTGACGGTGAAGCCTTTGTGAGTGGCATGACAATCACTCCTTTAAATCAGGCATCGACACACGTAGTGGCGAACCCTACTCGTGTGCGCAAACTACTTATGAGTCGTCGTGAACTTGACAACCTACTCGGTCGCATTAACCGTGAAGGTATGACACTTACGGCACTCTCTCTGTACTGGTCTCGCTCTTGGGTGAAGATAAAAATAGGTGTAGCAAAAGGTAAAAAGCTTCACGATAAACGTACAGATCTTAAAGAAAAAGACTGGGCAAGAGAAAAAGCACGCGTAATGAAGAGCGCACTGCGTTAATCTTGACCACTTAAACGCATAGTGCTGGACAGCTAAGTCTTTTCTGTTACTATGCGAATCATACCTTGGGGCTGATTTAGGATTCGACGGGAATTCAGAAGTCTGAGGTGCATGCCGAGGTGCGGTAGGCCTCGTTAACAAACCGCAAAAAAATAGTCGCAAACGACGAAAACTACGCACTAGCAGCTTAATACCCTGCTCAGAGCTCTCTCGCCCTAGCTTCCGCACGTAAGACGGGGAATAACGAGAGATCAAACCCAAACGCGCTAGCCCGGATTCTCCCGCCTGAGAGATGAACGGCGAATTATAATTCAGGATAGTCATTCATTAGCGTGTCGGTTCGCAGGTGGATGGTGAATTTAAAGATCGACTAAGCATGTAGTACCAATGATGAACGGTTTTCGGACGCGGGTTCAACTCCCGCCAGCTCCACCAATCACTAGTAACGGGACGTCTCAGGACGTCCCGTTTTCTTTTCTAAACCCTTGTCCTATCTAGCTTTAAGTGGTTCAGGGCGTCTCATCGAGATTCACTTAATCTCAGTCATTTAGTAACATTCTGCGTAACACTAACCAATAACAACACAAATTAGTGTTACATCAGAAAGGAACTATTAAAATGGCTAAGCAAATCAAGCCCTTATCACCGACTCAAGTAACCAAAGCTAAGCCCTTAGAGAAAGAATATTCGCTTGCCGATGGCAATGGTCTGTACTTACGTGTAAAGCCCAATGGCGCAAAACTTTGGATTTTCAACTATATCCATCCAACTACTAAAAAACGTAAGAACATCAGTCTTGGTGCATTTCCTGACATCACTCTCGCGTCCGCGAGAGAAAAAACAAGAGACATGCGACAGTTGGTAGCAGAGGGTGTAGATCCTAAGACTCACAGAGATAACCAACGTTTTAATACTCAGATAGCACAGTCTCACACATTAAGAGCTGTCGCTGAAGAATGGTTTGAAGTGAAGAAGCATGATGTATCAGATGATTATGCAGATGACATTTGGCGCTCTCTTGAGCTTCATATTTTCCCTAACTTAGGAAATATGCCAGTTAGCGAATTAAGTGCTCCAACAGTGATTCAAACATTACGGCCTTGTGAAGCGAAAGGAGCTTTAGAAACAGTAAGACGCGTCTGTCAGCGCTTGAACGAGATTATGACGTATGCACATCACTGCGGCAAAGTTGAAGTCAATCGGCTCGAAAAAATCTCGAAAGCTTTCAAAAAGCCAAAAGCTGAACACATGCTTACGATAAAGCCTGATGAGCTAAATATTCTTATGCAAAAAATGTCATTGGCAAATATCAAGCTTACTACTCGTTGTGCCTTTGAGTTTCAGCTTCACACGCTAACTCGCCCAAATGAGTGCACTAGAGCCGAATGGAATGAGATAGATTTCGAAAACAGGCTTTGGATCATTGGTCGAGATAAAATGAAAATGAAACGTGACCATAAGATCCCTCTTTCAGACGCTGCATTACAGCTATTGAACTTTATGAAGCCTATATCATTCGGTCAACGATATGTTTTCCCAAGCGCTAGCTCAGCAGACAAACACATGAACAGTCAAAGTATCAACGCCGCAATGAAACGTGCAGGTATGGCAGGAAAGCTGGTGAGCCATGGTATACGCTCAATCGGCAGTACAGCGCTCAACGAACAGGGCTTCAACAAAGATGCTATTGAGCTGTGTCTAGCACACGTAGACAAGAACACGATTCGTGACATCTACAACAATGCTGAGTACCTTCAGGAGCGTCGTAAGATAATGGAATGGTGGAGCAACTTCATACTTGATGCTTCTAAAAACACCAACACAATAGCCAAACCATCAAAATAAGTGATACAAATCACACTTTCAATAAGATGCGGGTGTTTTTGTATTGACGATGAGAATCACCCGCATTATTTTAAATCGCGTCTAAATATTTAATTTTTACATAGGAAACAGACATTTAAAGTCCGCTCCGCGGCAACAGCCTTATGCTCGTTAAACTTCGGTTTAACTATTTTTTATTGTTTTAGCACTAACTTAATTTTCTGAGTCTTTTTTTAAGACTTCTTTATTTTATTACATACACAACACCTTCCCTCCTGTTGCGAAGGGTGAGGCTGTTACCAACATAAAGGTTTCAGTCCTAGGTTATTATTACTTTGCTGAAGTTAAATTTCAGTGGATCAGTGTAAGTATTAGAATATGAAGGCGGTGCTAGACATGAATTAACATAGGTTATCGTTATGTCTGTAAATACAACTCCTCTTCTAAAAATCGTACGTAAACCTGACGTTCTACAACGCGTACCCTTCTCAAGAGCGACTCTCCACCGCAAAATTAACGATGGAACATTTCCACCTTCAATTCCCCTTGGTGCAAACTCTGTTGGTTTCTTGTCTCATGAGGTCGATGCCATTATCGCAGCCATGGCACTAGGCAAAGATCTACATCAAACCGTTTCTCATCTTGTTGAGCAAAGACAGTCTCTTTTCGACAACAGTCTCTATGCACTAGCCGCATAACTAAAAACTCTCACTAAGCACAAATAAATCAATTGTTTACTGCATGCTTTAGCATGCTGGTAAAAGTGCAGAGTTCTTTAGTTATATATATTACTTAGAAACTTTGCACTTTTACGTTCTACTAGGAATAAGAATAAATGAACGTTATCGCGCAATCTCAAGCCTCAGAACATACACTGGTTCGTTCAACAGAGTCCTGCTCAGTCGCTATTCTTAGCGGCGAGTCTCTAAGCTTCGATCATGACAAGTACAGGGTCGTTGCTGTTCGCAACGACAAAAACAACCTGGCTGAAGTTATCCGCTATTACCGTGATGCTGGCTTCAATAGCATCAAGTTAATCATTGATTCAAAAAAGCTCCCTGATCAAGCTGTAGATTTCATGATGATTAATTATCGCCATGCTAGGTGTGATCTTTATGATTTAGCGTCAAAGCGACTCTACTGTCTGAAAGACTACAACGATACAATCCAGTATCTATCTCTTTGCTATCAGTTGACGAATTGCGGCATGCGGGGTGACGAAATCATTGACTGGCTAGCTAAAAAACTAGTCCGTACAATTCCTCTGATCTGTTCCGATGCTAAATCATGCTTGAGAACTTACCGTTTCTGTCTTCACAAAGACAATAATTTCCTAAGCAAAGTTTTAGATTGCCTTGAACTACAGCTACACCACTATCATTCGTCAGTTCAAGATTTTATGAAGCTTAGAACGCCGACGAAAACAATCCGTACTTCAACTCTCGACTGTCCAGAAGTGTGTGAAGCGCTAGCCAATGAGCGAACCCTTGCGATTAAATCTGCAACAGGGACTGGTAAAACGAAACACGTCTTTGGCCCTATTACTCAGCTAGCTGAGCAAAACAATAAATCCGTGGTATATCTTTCTCACCTGATGGCTTTAGTAGAACAATACTGCATTCAAAATCATGCGGTCAGCTATACCACTCAAAACTTAACTCAGCTTGAACAGTCGAAAGCGATGGGATTAGTCGTCAATAGTGTGTGGAAAGCACATATCCAAGCATATTGCCACAATGCTGATACCTTGATTATTGATGAGTTTGAGAAAGTAATTTCAACTGTCGTGTGTTCGGAGCATTCACTACAAATGCCTAAACAACGCGTCTTTCATTGCTTGTCTGAGATTATTCGCTCCATTCCACAAGTCATTGTGGGCGATGCTGATCTTTCCGATATTAGTTTAGGCTTCTTGAAGGATTTACGAGGTGACGTGACTTTAATCCAGTGCGACAAAAACCCATATCTGGGAATTGAAGCAGTTATCACAGATAAAAATCAGTATCTTTATAGTCAGGATGATCTCAAGTCCAAATTGTTGGAGGACAAGGTGTTTCTCTTTGACTCGCTAGTGACACTTCGAGGAGTAGTTAAACAACTTGGTTATGAGGACAAACAAGGTTTAGATAGTGAGACTGCGGCTCTAAACGACGGTGTGCTAGTCATTCACGGGGAGAATAAAGGAATGGACGCACAACGTGCTTTTCTGGCTAACCCGAATGAAGAAATCTCCAAATACAAAGCGATTATCGCTTCTCCCTGTCTAGGGTCAGGCTTCTCAATCGTCAAAAACTTTGCCAATAGAGTTGTCGTATTCTGTGACAAAACACTAAATCCATTTGAACTAGTTAACTTCGCACGTCGATTCCGTAAAGCAAAGGAGATTTGTTTCACCGTAGATGCCCATCAAGACTTCTTCTGCCGCCCGACAAGGGCAAGAGTCTACAATGCGAATATTCACTCAGCGCCAACAGACCACCTAGAGATTGCATTCGGTAACGTGAAATCACAGTTCACCGCACCTCTGGGGCTACATCTATGGCTAACATTGAAGGAACTCGGCTTTCATGTTGATCCGCTACCATCCTCAGTGTACTCACAGAGCTGTGGGTCTAAAACGAACAAGCAATATTTAAAAGCTTACAGAGAGGCGTTGGTCAACGCCATTATGCAATCTGTCGATTTAACCCAGCATGACGTGAAGCGGCTTATGATGGCTGATAAGCGCACAGCCAGTGACAACGCAGCCATCTCGAAGCATACAATCAAAAGCTACTATCATTTGACTGAAGTCACGAAAGAGGATGTCGAGTTTCATTTCCTGTTTTCTAAGAACAGAAAGCTCTTCGACAAGCTATTTTCTGTTCCAGCGCCAAACGAAGATAACAGCAAGTACTCAACATATCGCCGCTTGGCGAATTTAATCAATGAGGGTCTGTTCAACGGACACCAGCTTAATTCTCAATCACCTTCTATCATGATCCATAGGGAGCAGATTTTGGGGTTTGTTAATCTGATGATCGAAAATCGGGACTTAGTCAATTGGACACTGCACAAAGATACTCACATCCCACTATCACTCAACGAAAACAGCACGACAAATAAAAAGATGCTGTATTTTGGGCAACTCATGAAGTCTCTGGGTTTTGAAATCGGTAGATTTAGCGGAACAACAAATAAAGCGAAAATCTCTCTGACTCAAAGGGCGCGTAGCTACACTAGATTAAGTACCGAGTCTCTAGATATCGTTGCTTAACTGACTTCCCGTTATGCTATTGCATAACGGGATAACTATTTCCACGAATAGCATCTGGTATTTCATGCATACCGTTACCCACTTCACTGATAAGTCAGTATCTTTTCTGCTTTTATGCATCCTTTGGTATAGTCATGAAATGCATTTGTACTGAGCTGGCTAATCGCATGGAATCGACAATCAATAAATCAAAGCTATCTGAAACCGACATCATCACGAAATTCATTCTTCCTGCTATCAAAGATGCGGGGTGGGATGATATGTCTCAAATCCGTCAAGAGGTAAAACTGCGTGACGGTAAGGTCATTGTTCGTGGTCAGGCAGCGGCGAGGAAAAAGGTTAAGTCTGCGGACATCGTCCTTTACCACAAACCGAGTATGCCTCTAGCCGTTGTCGAAGCAAAAGCGAATAAGCATGAAATCGGCAAAGGTATGCAACAAGGTCTAGATTACGCCAGCTTACTTGAAGTCCCTTTTGTCTTTGCCTCAAATGGCGACGGTTTTATCTTCCACGACAAAACCAACCCAGCTCAACTCGAAACTGAAATTCGACTTGAAGACTTCCCAACACCTCAGCAACTGTGGGACAAGTACTGCGTTTGGAAAGGCTATAAAACCGAGCACCTTCCAGTTATTACTCAAGATTACCATGATGATGGTAGCGGTAAGTCTCCGCGCTACTATCAGCTACAGGCGATAAACAAAACTGTGGAAGCGGTCGCAGCAGGACAAAACCGTGTACTCTTGGTTATGGCAACAGGTACGGGTAAAACTTACACTGCATTCCAGATTATTTGGCGACTGTGGAAGTCCCGAGCCAAAAAACGCATCCTGTTTTTGGCGGACAGAAACGTTCTGGTCGATCAAACTAAGAGGAACGATTTCCAGCCGTTTGGCCCCGCTATGACCAAAGTCACTGGTCGAACAGTCGATCCCGCTTACGAAATCCACCTAGCTCTGTATCAAGCTTTGACTGGCCCAGAAGAGCACCAAAAAGCATACAAACAGGTCGATCCTGATTTCTTTGATCTTATTGTCGTTGACGAGTGCCATCGTGGCAGTGCCGCTGAGGACAGTGCATGGCGCGAGATTCTTGAGTATTTCGGTTCAGCGACTCAAATAGGGCTAACCGCGACACCGAAAGAAACCGATATCGTGTCTAACACCGAGTACTTTGGCGATGCCATTTATACCTACTCTCTAAAGCAAGGTATTGAAGACGGTTTCTTAGCCCCTTACAAAGTTGTGCGTGTAGATATCGATGTAGATTTACAAGGTTGGCGACCAACCAAAGGACAAGTCGATAAACATGGTGAAGTCATCGAAGACAGAATCTATAACCAGAAAGACTTCGACAGAACTATGGTCATTGATGAGCGAACAGAACTGGTTGCACAGACCATCACCAGCTACCTCAAGCGCACCGACCCGATGGCGAAAACCATTGTTTTCTGCAATGACATTGACCATGCAGAACGTATGCGACGAGCACTAATCAACTGCAACCCTGAGCAAGTTGCTAAAAATGAAAAATACGTAATGAAAATTACTGGTGATGATGAAATCGGCAAAGCTCAGCTTGATAACTTCATCAGCCCCAAAAAGGCTTACCCTGTTATCGCAACCACCTCAGAACTTATGACAACAGGTGTCGATGCAAAAACTTGCAAACTGGTTGTTCTTGACCAGGGCATTCAGTCGATGACCAAGTTTAAGCAGATTATCGGTCGCGGTACTCGTATCGATGATCGTTACGGAAAGCTATGGTTTACCATTCTTGACTTCAAAAAGGCGACTGAACTGTTCGCTGATGAGCGCTTTGATGGTGTCCCCGAGCGAGTTAAAGAAACAAGACCCGAAGACTTCGAAACCGATGAAGGACTCGATGAGATCATCGATGGTGAGGATGAACTTGAACAACATAATCCATTTGAAGGGGAAGATATTGACCCTGAAAGCATCCATGAATCAGAAGCTCCATACGACTCAGGTTCATCTCCTTCTGACGGTAGCAATTCCGATGATGATTGGCAGGATGAAAATCGAGTTAGAAAGTTCCATGTCAACGGTGTAACGGTGAAAGCCATTGCCGAACGTGTTCAATACTACGATTCCGACGGTAAACTCGTAACCGAATCGTTCAAAGACTATACCCGCAAGACGATGGCAAAACAGTTCACCTCAATGGATGACTTCGTTAAGCGCTGGCAAGATGCCGATAAAAAGCAAGCAATCATTGATGAACTGGCAGAGGAAGGCATCATCTGGGAAGCGTTAGAGCTGGAAGTCGGCAAAGATCTCGATCCATTCGACATGATTTGTCATGTCGTGTATGACCAACCAGCACTCACCAGAAAAGAACGCGCTGACAACGTCAAAAAGCGCAACTACTTCACTAAGTACGGTGAAACGGCTCAGCAGGTGTTGAACAACCTACTGGACAAGTACGCAGACAAAGGCGTTCAAGAGATTGAAAATATTCATGTACTCAAAGTTAAGCCTTTTGACGAGATGGGACGCCCTGCTGAAATCGTCAAAAAGTGCTTTGGTGGTAGAGAGCAATACTTAGAAGCGATTTCTGAATTGGAAGCTGAGATTTATCAATCAGCCTAATCACCACTACCCCGCATTGCTACTCGGCTACCTTCAGGTAGCCGTTAACTTTATTCGCCTTTTAAGTTCCAAAATCCATACGCTGGCGGATGTGTTCATGGGCAGACGGGGAAATATCGTTCCCTTTAAACCGACGATTCAAGTTTTTAGCTGCAACCAAGGTCGAGCCAGAGCCAAAAAACGGATCAACAACTAGCTCGCCTTCTCTGCTACTTTGAGCGACCAGAACTTCCAAGAGACTTACTGGCTTTTCAGTTGGATACCCTCTATAGACCCGTTTATGAGTCAGTATGTCAGGTATGCTCAAATCATTAAGCTTCCTCTTGCCCTTTTCAAAAAACAGTATGTATTCGTGTCGAGCACGGTAATGGTAACCCATACCAATACTAACCTTGTCCCAGATAATTGGTTTCCAGAATTTAAAGCCTACTTTTTCCGCAATCGGTTTAATGACGAACATCGTTTCTTGATCGCAGAAAAGGTAGAAATGTGCATTCTTTTTGAGCACACGATAAACTTCGTGTAGTAGCTCTTCAAATCTTGCATTTGGGAATATCTCAAACCATTGATTGCTTGAGGACTTACTGACTTTAAGTCTTGTTGTCGTACCGATCTTTCGGTGTTTCTCTAGAGATTCATAAGGTGGATCTGTTATTAGCAAATCAACGCTCGCAGAATCGAGCATTGATAGCCAGTTTACTGCATCATCTTGGGATAAATTCATTCGATTCCTAAACAAGACTACTGCACGTTTTTCCATTCATATATGTATGAGATAGCTCACCTTTATTTAGGCGGCGACAATCGATACAGTAGCTCTGGTAGCCTTCGGGGTTCCTAGCCGTCACTCTAGCAGGAGTTTTGCCAAAGGACGATGGATAGGGATGAAAAACATGCTCTCCTCCATTTGCATCAGAACAATGGGGGCAGGACTTAAATTTTTGGCCCGTGTGGGGGTCTCTCTTGTGTATCATTCCTACGTTCAAACGTTTGTTACAACAACTGCAAGTCATGCAAAGCACCTCTTTAAGTATCATAGACGCTTTATGATACGGGCTGCTTATAAATCAAACAGTGAGGAAAGCAACAAAGTTCGTTTTAGCTGCATAGCAAGGTAACTTTCTAGTCCTTACAAATTAGCATCCGCTTGGTTTCCTCGATAGAGATAAGACCCCAGCCTAAATTCTCATTAATTACGATCAGTTTTGTATCAGGCAAAACGCTCATTGCTTCATCTATAGCCAACTTTAATGAGTCGAAATCAAGGCTCATAGCTCGAAGATCCGTTCTCTCTTTTCCCACAACATCGTACCAATGCCCCTTGTACACAGCGCCCCCCTAATATTTCCCACCTAAAACAATTTCATAACTTACACATTATTTAACATATTAAGCATCTATGCATTCATTTTCATTATCTAGTGTGTTGGAGATCTCGGAAAGCCCATCTATAAGGCATTGATTTAAACATGTGTGTCCTACGTATTTAGGCACAACAACTCCCAATCCCAAAGCAATAAACTCTGGGTGTTCTGATACGATTTTTACGTACTGTTCTAGCCTATCTTCTGGTGTAGAAGGACGTTGAAGTTGTTTTTTTAACGTCTGTTGAAATTTGCTCACAGCCTCGGGATCTACATCATGAAGCTCCTCATACTCAGAGCAATAAAGCTCTTCATATAATACATCGGCCAGTTGCTTATGGCTCCAGCCTAACGCATCCAACATAGTTCGAATTTGCTTTTGTTTTTGGGTTGTCCCCATTTGTCCCTACCCTACTAGTTACTATGCAATGGTCTCAGCGGAGACAATCATTCATAAACGAAAAGGAAAATACTATGTCTAAAAACAAAGCACCAATGACCCCAGAAGCCGCTGCTCGCATTCAAGCGAATCAAGCAAAACAAAATGGCGGACAAGTCTCTAAAGATTCGTTCGCTGCCCGCGCTCAACGCGCTGCTGCCAACAACCAAAAACAAGGTAAATAGGAGTAACCATCATGGCAAAACCAAGTTCTGCACCAAAAACTGCGCCGAAAGGTAATCCAAACTACCCAAGCACAACTGGCAAACCTTCAGGCAAAGGTCGTGGCAACACACCTAAACGCTAAACACATTAGATATAAATGAGGCAGTCTAGCTGCCTCATTTTTCTATTATGAACAACTTCTTGCATTCAGCTTGAAGTTACTTAAAAACAAGTTTTGATCAGATTTGTAATCGGAATACGGCACGGACTTTTCTGTTTGTGAAAGAGCGCATAAACACGTTTCTCGCTTACTCTCATACCAACTCACCGACACCATATTTTTTGACGAGTTTATGCAGGTATCAACGATGGCATACTCTACTTCTAATGGGTAACGCTCTTCATCAAAAGCACCATTCACCTTATAGCCACCAACCACGCCCACGACCAATGCCGTACTGGCAGACACCAGTTTCCGTTTACTAAATTTAAAGCCTTTGAAGCTTTTTTCACACTTCTCACACGAGATATTCTCTGCATATTCAATAACATTGTCAGTGTGACAATGGGGACACTCAACCTTCATTTTCTAGACAACCTGGTTATATTTTTTATTATTTCATTTATATCACTGATTCATTATTAAACCACAATTACAAACATAGTTTCATAGCGATAAGTTCATTTTCTTCGATCCATTTCTGCTATAATCTGCCTCAATTTTTTCAGTCATTTAGTAGTAGAACTTCATGTCAATCAGTTCAGTTATCAAGTCTATTCAAGACATCATGCGTAAAGATGCGGGTGTTGATGGTGACGCGCAGCGTCTAGGTCAAATGTCGTGGCTTTTATTCCTTAAAGTGTTTGATGCTCAAGAGGAAGAACTAGAGTTCGAGTTAGATGATTACCGCGACCCCATCCCAGCCAAGTACCTATGGCGCAACTGGGCGGCAGATAACCAAGGCATTACAGGTGATGAGCTGCTGGAGTTCATCAATGATGACCTATTCCCGACGTTAAAAAACCTAACCGCACCGAAAGACACCAACCCACGTGGTTTTGTGGTGAAAGAAGCATTTAGTGACGCCTTCAACTACATGAAAAATGGCACACTGCTTCGCCAAGTGATTAACAAGCTCAACGAAATCGACTTTACTGACTCTAAAGAACGTCACCTGTTTGGTGATATCTACGAGCAAATCCTACGCGACCTACAAAGCGCAGGTAATGCGGGTGAGTTCTACACCCCTCGTGCAGTAACCCGCTTTATCGTAAACAGACTGGATCCAAAGCTAGGCGAACAAATTATGGATCCCGCCTGCGGCACGGGTGGATTCCTAGCTTGCTCATTCGATCACGTTAAAGAGAACTACGTGACCAGTGCAGCCGACCACCAAACGCTGCAAAAGCAAATTCATGGTGTAGAGAAGAAACAACTGCCACATTTGCTGTGTATCACCAATATGATGCTCCACGGCATCGAAGTCCCCGTGCAGATCAAGCACGGCAACACGCTTAACAAGCCGCTTTCAAACTGGGACAGCAATATCAATGTGATTGCGACAAACCCACCTTTTGGCGGTACAGAAGAGGATGGGATTGAAAAAAACTTCCCTGCCGAAATGCAGACTCGTGAAACGGCTGACCTGTTCTTGCAGCTTATTGTCGAAGTATTGGATAAAGATGGTCGCGCTGGTGTGGTACTACCTGATGGCACCTTGTTTGGTGAAGGCGTAAAAACCAAAATCAAAAAGATGCTGACGGAAGAGTGTAACCTGCACACGATTGTTCGCTTACCTAATGGCGTGTTCAACCCATACACGGGCATTAAGACCAACATACTGTTCTTTACCAAAGGCCAACCGACCAAAGAAGTGTGGTTCTATGAGCACCCCTACCCAGAAGGCGTGAAGAACTACAGCAAAACCAAACCAATGAAGTTTGAGGAATTCCAGCAAGAGATCGATTGGTGGGGTAACGAGGCCGATGGATTCGCTAGCCGCACCGAGACCAAGCAAGCTTGGAAAGTGTCGATTGAAGATATTATCGAGCGCAATTTTAACCTTGATATTAAAAATCCTTATCAGGACGAAGTCGTCAGCCATGATCCTGAAGAGTTACTGGCTAACTATCAGCAGCAACAACAAGACATCAAAGCACTGCGTGATCAACTGAAAAGCATTCTCGGTGATGCTCTTAGCTCTACCATTCAAGGTAAAAAGCAAGGTGGAGAACAATAATGGCAGCCGACCAATCTCCTATGAATAAGCTAATCACCGAACATATTGATATTTGGACTTCCGCAGTTAAGACCAAATCGATCTCTGGCCGCGGTAGCAGCAAGAAGCTAGAGCTTTATGGAATTAAAAAGCTACGTGAACTCATTATCGAACTAGCAATCCAAGGGAAACTCACGGCAAGCCTAGATTTCAAAGGAAGTGCGAAGAAAAGCGTTGAAGATGCGATAGTTGCAAAATTTAATTTGTCCAAAGAAAGGAATATCCGTGGAGATAAAGAAACCTATTCTTCTGATAGGGCAAAAGGCTTCCCATTGCACTGGGAGACCATATGTGTTGGGCAAGTAGCGCATGTATTGGGAGGTAAACGAGTTCCTAAAGGATATAAACTCTCAGAACAACCAACTGATTTCGTTTATCTTCGTGTTACTGACATGAAGAACCAATCTATAGATGAATCAGACCTACGCTATATTTCAGAAGAAGTTTTTAAGCAAATATCTCGATACACAATTAATACTGGAGATGTCTACGTCACGATAGCAGGTACGATTGGGGCTGTTGGTACAATCCCACCTCACCTTGATGGTATGAGTCTAACAGAAAATGCTGCAAAACTAGTGTTCAGTGGCCTTTCAAAAAAATACCTAGTAACTGTTTTGCAATCCAGCTTTGTAACGAGACAGTTCAATGATGCGGTAAACCAAATGGCTCAACCCAAATTATCGTTGAACTCTATAAAACATACCTGTATTCCGATTCCTCCACTCGAAGAACAGGAGTACATTGCTGATAAAGTCGATGAACTCATGGCGCTCTGCGACCAGCTAGAGCAACAAACTGAAGCCAGTATCGAAGCGCATCAAGTGCTGGTAACAACTCTGTTAGACACACTCACTAACTCTGCCGATGCTGACGAGTTAATGCAAAACTGGGCGCGAATCAGTGAGCATTTCGATACCCTATTCACCACTGAAGAAAGCATCGACCAGCTTAAGCAAACCATCCTACAACTGGCGGTGATGGGTAAGCTGGTTCCACAAGATCCAAGTGATGAACCTGCTGCTGAGTTACTGAAAAGAATTGCGGAAGAAAAAGCACAGTTAGTCAAAGAGAAGAAAATCAAAAAGCAAAAAGCGCTGCCACCGATCTCTGAAGATGAAAAGCCGTTTGAACTGCCGAGTGGGTGGGAGTGGTGTCACTTGAACTCATTAATTAGTGAAATGGATGCTGGTTGGAGTCCAGCTTGTCCACCAGAGGCATCTCCAAACCACGAAACTTGGGGTGTACTTAAAACAACTGCCGTTCAGAATATGGAGTATAGAGAATATGAAAATAAAGTTCTCAGCTCCTCCAAGGAACCTCGACCTCAATATGAGGTAAAGAATGGAGATATTTTGATTACTAGAGCAGGCCCCAAAAACAGAGTAGGAGTCTCTTGCTTGGTTCAAACCACAAGGCCTAAGCTTATGATCTCAGATAAAATTATTCGCTTTCACCTAATAGAACTTGGGATGTCTAACAACTTCGTTTCGCTGTGTCTAAACGCGGGGGCTACTTCAGAGTATCTGGAATCATCTAAATCTGGCATGGCAGAAAGTCAAATGAACATATCTCAAGACAAGTTGAAAATGGCACCAATCCCACTCCCCCCCATTAGAGAACAGACTCTGATTGCGAAGAAAGTAGAGGAGCTAATTGATCTATGCGATAAGCTCAAACTTTCTTTAGAAAAAGGAAAGCATGCACATTTCCAATTTACTGATAGTGTGATCGAACAAGCGGTGTAACTATGAGCCTGTACAATATCGCCAATAAAAACCTCACCGCACTGACACCGACCACCTTTGCAGCCGAAGGGCTGCAAGAACGGCACGATTTGCAAGAAGCGCTGAAAGGCTGTATTGATGCCATCGCCCCTGATTGCGTGGTGATATCAGAGGAATTTTCTGACTGGGAAGACAGCCGTCGCCGTATTGACTTGTTAGCCATCGACAAGAATGCCAACTTAGTCGTCATCGAGCTTAAGCGGGATGAAATCGGTGCGCATATGGAGCTGCAAGCGCTACGCTATGCCGCGATGATCTCTACCATGACGTTCGATAAAGCATGTGACTACTATGCCCAGTACCTGAAGAAAGAAGGCCAAGAGATTGATGCCCGCGAAGCAATTCTGGAGTTTGTCGATCTGGATGAAAACAGCCTGGATGACTTTGGTAACGATGTTCGAATCGTTCTAGCATCAGCAGACTTCGGTAAAGAACTAACCACCTCTGTCTTGTGGCTGCGTGATAAAGGTATCGATATCAGTTGTGTGCGCCTCACGCCCTATCGCTACAAAGAAGATGTATTGATCAATGCAGAACAGATCATCCCTGTACCCGAGGTAGAAGAGTACCAGGTGAAGTTCCGCGAGAAGCGTGCCGAGCAGCGCACAAGCGTTCAAAAAGGCGAAAAAGATTACTCAGAGTATCGCTATAACGGTCATACCTATAAAAAGCGTCACCTAGCCCTAGCGTTAGTCACTGACTGGATTGAGAAGCATCAGCCGCAAAGCCTGAATGATGTGCTCAACGCATTTAACGAACCAGTAAGACGACGCATTGCCATCCTAGCGGATGAAATCCCTCAAGGTAGAATTCGCCGCTTCCACAGCGATGAAGACGCGCTGATTACGTTGCCTAACGATGAAGTGATAGCCATCACCAACCAGTGGAGCCTCAGCAATATCACTCGATTGATTCACTTTGCAGAGCAAAGTGGCATGGTTGTAGAGAAAGTAGACTGATTCTGTTAGTCAAAGTCTCAAGTAACAAGCTTTGAGTAGAACATAGTTCTCCTCGAAGCATTTTTTATTTGTTAATCAAATACTCAATCTTTAGATTTTGATAATTTGAGCGAGAACAGTGTTCTCGCAGTATCAATAGCCAGCTCACCAATACCCTGTTACTCAACTCGTTACTCAGAGAACATTGTTCTCTGTTATGAAAATTAGAGTGGATAGGAAATTTCAAGCTCATTTTCAAGCAAAGGCGACTGAGAAAGTCTAACCACACAAGAAACATAAAGCAGCAAGTGATGAGAAACAAGACACCAATAAAGACTTGATTGCATATATAAAAATCAATATGCTGTCGGAGCTTCACGCGAAAGGCGTGGAGGTTTGTGACAGATTGTCAATACCGTTGCGCTTGCGGAGCCAAGACAACAACATTGTCATGAGGTGTACGATTATCATCATATAGTCTCCATCGCAGATTACATTATACATCATTTCTAATAGATCGCGGCGAGTGCCTTTCGGGGCCAGATGATTGGTTAGGCCAGTTAGTTAAAGCCCAAGGGGATATACGGAAAGGCCGCATGTCCACTCCTCTTGGGTTTTGCTAGAACTTGTGCGCTCAAAGTATGAAAAAGGTGTCCGCTCCACTCTGGTATACAAAACGAAATTACCTTCACTTTGATGTACCTGTATCTGGAACAAAAGCAGAAAAGATCGTAACGAGTACAACATCTGTTGCCAGGCACGCATTTTTCCCTTTTATCTCCTACAGTTTCCAGCTAACTAAACTTGATAGAGATACTTCTACGGGTAAACTTTACCGCAAGCCAAAGCCAAGAGAGGTAGCATACTCTTCTCATATAGATAGCCATATTTATGCTTACTACGCTAATCAACTATCTAATTTATACGAACAAAAAGTTGAAAAATCAGGACTACATGAATCGGTTTTAGCATTTAGAAAGCTTGATGGAAAAAGTAATATCCATTTCGCGGACGATGCTTTTAATTACATACGTAAAATGAAAGAGTGTTCAGTTATCGCTCTCGATTTTTCTAAGTTTTTTAACACTCTTGACCATCGAATTCTAAAAGAAGAATGGAGTAAACTACTCCAAGTCAAACACCTTCCAAAAGATCACTACAACGTTTTTCGATCTCTAACCAAGTTTTCGACTGTCGAACGAGATGAGCTTTTCAAAACGTTTGGTATATCTCAATACAACCAAAAAGCGAATGGAAGAAATCGCGTCTGTACCCCACTTGAATTCAGAGAAAAAGTTCGTGGTTCTGGTTTGATAAACCCAAACCCAAATGGTGCTATGGGCATTCCTCAAGGCTCTCCAATCAGCGCATTACTTTCTAACATCTACATGTTCTCATTTGATAAACACATGAAGAATTATGTTGACTCTATCGGAGGAAAGTACTTTAGATATTGTGACGATATGCTGTTTATTGTTCCATCAGAGTATCGAGATACTGTTGAGAAGCTGGCTAATAGTAAAATTACAGCACTAAAGGTACAGATAAACAGCGATAAAACAGAAATCAGAGATTTTAAATTCCATAATGGACAACTTTGCTCATTTGACGAATTTGGCAAACAGAAACCGCTTCAATATCTAGGTTTCTTATTCGATGGACATTCTATCTTTCTTCGTTCTACAGCCCTCGCTCGCTACTCAGAAAAAATGAAAGGCGGTGTTAAATTGGCCAAGAAAACGATGGAGAAAGAGAACAGAATACGTAAAAGTAAAGGCGAACCAGAACAGAATCAGCTTTACAAGAGAAAGCTCCATCGCCTGTATTCTTACAGAGGAAGAAGAAACTTCCTCTCATACGGCTACCGAGCAGCCAAGATTATGAACTCAAAAAGTATCAAAAGACAATTGAAGCCTCTATGGCAACGGCTTCAAGACGAAATAAGCAAATAACGAGACGGATACCAGTAATTAGAACATATTTATTATGCTTCTGTTTTTTATTAATTATTCAAATAACCAATCTTTACTATTTTAGGGTTACCATAAGAACATTGTTCTGAGTAAAGAGCAGTTCATTCTCGATATGATTATCAGACATCAATTAGCAGCTTACTCAAAACTAGCGAAAGATAAGACTTCTACTGAATGTCGGCGAGAGAACTTGGTATTATTCGATAAGCTAGCGAGAACAAGGTTCTTACAATATCGTTTAAACCTCTTAGCTGATAACTACTACTGACTGGTAGATCTCCGCCTCTCGGTATCATGGAACATTGTTCTCATTGAACTCTTTCAGTTAGCCGCTTGTTCCAATGCCGCTTAACCGTGGGGACGGAGATGCCTAGAGCATTTGCTGTCTTAGATTGGCTCAGTCCCCTTGATCTACATTCTTGAACTTTTTGAGTTGTACTGATGGCTTCTGGTCGCCCAATCCGCTTACCCTCAGATTTAGCCCTAGCCTGCCCTTCCAATGTCCGCTCTCGAATACGGTTTCGCTCAAATTCAGCAAATGCTGAGAACATTTGCAGCATCAATCGTCCCTCCGCCGAGCTTAGATCAGCGGTCGGCAGATCCAGAGAAATTGGCGTAACACCTTTTTCTAACAGCATACTGATCGTATGCTGAACATCGATGTTATCTCTTCCAAGTCGATCAAGCTTAAGTACAACTAGTTTGTCCCCTGGCTCTAGTTTATGCTCAATCAACATTTTGAACTCACGTCGTTCTGTTGCAGGCACACTACCAGAAACTGTTTCATGGACAATTCGGTGTTCTTGAATATCGTAGCCAGCATTTCTGATAGCTAAGATCTGATTTGACACAGTTTGCTCACTAGTCGATACACGACAATAAGCGAATGTCCGTCCAATACTATTCACTACTCACTCCTTTTGGCATCACAATTGGTATCATCAACCTGCTAGGTGTCATAAAAATCCGAACCCTACTTTATGAGACCGCAAACACTTCATTCCCGTCTGGTATCAGAAAACGGATGTTTGTTGATACTACAGGGGTGTTTACATCTCGCTAAAGTTGACTAGTTAAGTCGATAATTAAGGCAAACCACCTTTGCCTTAATAAAAATCGAGTAAATAAATTATTACGCATAGATAAAAATCATTACTCTAAAT